>JBMOIK010000060.1:0-14928 GCA_049317365.1 Rectinemataceae bacterium
CGGCCTGGCCCCCGCCGCCCATGGTGCGAACCGCACAGGCCGGATGTTCACGGGTGATCGCAGCGGCGACTGGCTGTTTGCCTCGCTGCACCGCGTCGGACTCGCGTCGCGTCCGACCTCAACGCACCGCGACGACGGCCAGTCCCTCGATCGTGTTCGGATCACGGCCGCGGTGCACTGCGCCCCACCGGACAACAAGCCAACCCGCGAGGAGTTCGCCGCGTGCGCCGACTGGCTGACGCAGGAATGGCGCCTCGTCGAACCCAGTGCGCGCGTCATCGTCGCTCTCGGCGGACTGGCCTGGGATGCCGTCCTGCGCATGCTGCGGGCGTCGGGCGGTGCGGTGCCCCGGCCACGGCCGAGTTTCGGCCACGGGGCGCGGGCGTCGATCACGACCGCGGCGGGCCACGAGATCACCGTCCTCGGGTCGTACCACCCGAGTCAGCAGAACACCTTCACCGGTCGTCTCACCGAGCCGATGCTCGACGAGGTGCTCCGGTCCGCGGCCCGGGCCGCCGTATCGTTGACGACCTTGGCCAGGAGGTCGAGGGCCTCCTCCACCGACTCGTGGAGCCTGTCGCCGTAGGTCGCCTCCAGGACAAGGTAATCGCAGGGTGGCAGGGGCTCCGGGTCGCGGATGATGGGCTTGTTCTTCCGCCCGAGGTCGCCGGTGAAGCCGATGGTCACCTCGCGGCCTGATCGGTCGCGCGCGTGGGTGTAAACCATGGAGGATCCCAGGATGTGTCCCGCGTCGAAGAACTCGATCTTGATGCCGTCCCCGATGGGCATGGGCCGGTGGTAGGACACCGTGACGAACTGGCCCTGTGCGGTGATCACGTCCTCTTCGTCGTAGAGGGGCTGCCAGGTGAACTTCTGGCCTTTCTTGACCGCCTGCTTGCCGAGGTACTCCGCATCCCGGGACTGGATGGCTGCGGAATCCATCATCACGATTCCCGCAAGGTCTCGGGTGGCCGGCGTTGCATAGATGTTGCCCCGATAGCCGCGCTTGGCCAGGAGAGGCAGCATGCCGCAGTGGTCGAAGTGGGCGTGGGTGAGGATGACGGACGATAGGCTTTCGGGGTCAGGCACGAGGGCACGGTTTTTGGCCTCGGCTACCTCCCGCTTGCCCTGGTAGGCTCCACAGTCGACAAGGCAACGGGCCCCGTCGATGGACAGGATGTGCTTCGATCCGGTTACTTCGCCGGCGCCGCCCTCGGAATGCAGTCGTATGCTCATAGCCCAAGTTTAAGCTCGGCAGTGATTTCATGCAACTTCCATACGAGGGAACGCAATGGATTAGCGCTGGCCATCCCTTGAATCCGAGGATAGCAGGGAACCCCGACTGCCCCCATGCCAGGGGGGAAAGCCGAAAGCCCAGGGGCCAAGTCGTGGGAGGGCCGGCAAAAGGGCGGTGATGAAGCTATGAACTGTCTATTATTTTGCATTTCAACTGTCTATGATTATGCTATAAGGTGCCACGCAAGAGGAAAGCCTTTGCTAGGCCCTGACCACGGGCTAGCTCGTGTGGGAATGAGGTTTCGTAGTATGGATAGTATCAAAATGCGAAGCAGTGCCCTGTTCGCCTTCGCCCTGACCGCAGCGTCCCTGGCCATGGCCCAGGGAACCCAGGCCTCGCCGGCGCCCGTGTTTCAAGAGCTAGTGGTCCAGAACGGCCATTCAGACCTGGCGACCTCCGTGGCCTTCAGCCCCGATGGCCGGACCTTTGCCTCGGGGAGCCGTGACAGGACGGTGAAGCTCTGGGCATTTCCTGGAAGGCAGCTTCTGGCTACGCTACAGGGGCACCTCGGCCAGGTCAATGCCGTGGCTTTCAGCCCCGATGGCAGGGTCCTGGCTTCGGCGGGCAAGGACAACTCGGTCCGCCTCTGGGAGGTCCCGGGCGGGAAGCCGCTGTCGACCCTTGCTGGCCATACTGATTATGTCAATGCCATAGCCTTCAGCCCCGACGGCCGGATCCTCGCCTCGGGCGGCCTCGACGGCACGGTCAGGCTCTGGGATCCTTCATCAGGCAAGGCACTTTCGATCCTCGCCGGAAACCCCCGGGGCGTCAGTTCCCTGGCCTTCAGCCCCGACGGAAGGTTCCTGGCTTCGGGGGGGGCCGACAAGGCCGTGCGGCTGTGGGATGCTGCCTCAGGCGTCGCGCTCGCCATCCTTTCCGGGGGTACCGACCTCGTCGCCGCCATCGCGTTCAGTCCTGATAGCAGGATGCTGGCTTCCGGAGGCGCAGACATGACAGTCTGGCTCTGGGACCTCACCGCAGGAAAGATCGTTTCCAGCCTGTCGGGACATGGCGATACCGTCAATTCCCTGTCCTTTAGTCCCGATGGAAAGATCCTCGCATCAGGAAGTGCCGACAATACGCTCCGACTCTGGGAGGTTTCCTCGGGGGAGCCCCTCGCGACCATCGCTGGACACACTGATCCCGTGAACGCGGTCGCCTTCAGCCCCGACGGCAGGACCCTCGCCTCGGGAAGCTCAGACAGGACAGTGAAGTTCTGGGATTTCCCATCCCTGCATCTCCTTTCGACCATGTCGGCGCATTCCCTGGCCGTCAAGTCCATCGCCATCAGCCCCGATGGCAGGACCCTCGCCTCGGATGGGGTCAGCGCGAAGCTCTGGGACCTCGCCTCGGGCAGACTCCTTCAGACCCTGCGCGACCATTCGTCCCCCTTCAGCGCGCTGGCTTTCAGCCCGGACGGGGGAACGCTCGCGACGGCGAGCTACGACAAGTCGGTAAGGCTATGGGAGGTCCAGACGGGCAGGCTCCTGTCAACGCTCGCCGGTCATACTAATTGGGTCAGTGCCCTGGCCTTCAGCCCCGACGGGGGGAGCCTGGCCTCGGGAAGCCTGGACAAGGGCGTGAAGCTCTGGGATCTGGCCTCCCTGCGGCCCGTCGTGACCTTCGTGGGGCATACGCAGATCGTCGGAGCGGTCGCCTTCAGTCCCGACGGGCGGACCCTTGCCTCGGGGAGCTGGGACAGGGCAGCAAGGCTCTGGGACATACCTTCGAGGAAATCGCTCCAGACGCTGACAGGCCATACCAACTGGGTCAATACAGTGGCCTTCACCCCCGACGGAAAGACGCTGGTCTCGGGCAGCTGGGACAGGACCCTGCGTCTGTGGAACGTCGCCTCGGGCAACACCCTGACTGCACTCCCCGACGCCGCCGCAGGGATATCTTCCCTTGCCCTGGCCCCCGATGGCAGGACCGCAGCCACGGCAGGCGATGACCGCACCGTGAAGCTGTGGGATCTTGCTTCCGGCAGGCTTCTTTTCGCACTTGTGGGGCATGCCAGCGCAGTCACTGACGTTGCCTTCGGACCCGAAGGGAAGACCCTTGTCTCATCCTCCCTCGACGGCTCCGTGAAAGTCTGGGATCCTGCTACGGGCAGCTGCCTCGTCACCATCCTTGCCATCGACGATTCCGACTGGCTTGTCTACACGGACGATGGCTACTTCGATTGTTCACCGGGGGCGGCGAAATGTGTCGCCTTCAGGCGCAACGGAGGGGTTTACGGCCTCGACCAGTACGAAGCCGGCTATCGGAGGCCCGATCTCATCGCCGAGCGTCTTGGGGGGCAGGCTTCGGACTACCACACGCCCAGGTTCAAGCGAACCGTCCTTCCCGAGTTTGCCTCTCCGCCTGGGCTGTCCTTCTCATCCCCTTAAAGCCCCAGTTTCCTGACCATCACGAGCGACTTCGCATCGAAGGCCAGGAATCCACCCGAGGCCGCCTGGGCTACGATCCCGTCGGGAGCCTGCACCACGAAGGTCATGGGGTTGACCGCTTCGGCCGAACGCGCGGTCTCCGCGAGCGTCGCGTCGAATCGTCCTAGATAGTACTTTCCGTCCGGCGCCTTGATGCATGCATGGAAGACCTCGCCGATCTTTGTGACGGTGCTTTCCGGATGGATGTCCACCGTGCCCTGGGCGGTCTGGACGAGGGTCTTCTTGTCTATCGCCACAAGGCGGATGGCCCCTGTCCCCTCGGTCTTGCCCGCAACCGCGACGTAGACGTCGCCTGCGTCGACGATGGAGCGGGAGTGTATGGTATTGATGACCGAGGTGCGGAAGATCGTGCCGGTCGTGGCGTCCACGAAGGCGATGCGCGCATAGGGGTATCCGGCATCGACGATCTCGAAGAGCCAGATGCCTGCGGACTCGTCGACGGCGCCTGCCGCGATCTCCTTCGCAATCTGCTTGTTCTGGTCCTCGGCGATATTCGTGCGGTCGACGGCAACCTCCGCTTTTTTCTCCTCAACCACGGCGGCGGCCTTTTCGGCGGCTGCGGCCTTGACCTCTGCAGCGGCCTGTGCGCTGACTGCAGCGACCGTGGCTTCGGCGACAGCCTTCTCGGCGGCGGCGACTGCGATTGCAGCTGGGGCTGGGGTTGTGTCCACGGCAGCGGCCTGCGCGGTGGCGGGCTGTTCTGGCGCGGCTGCAGGAGGGACAGGAGCCGCTGCAGGAGGGACAGGAGCCGGTGCAGGAGGAGGAGCAGTCGCAGCCTTGGCCTGTTCAAGCGCAGCGGTGGCTGTCGCGAGCTTGGCCGTGGCTTCGACCGCCACCTTCGCTGCGACGACCGCTTCGGTCTTCGCCTTTTCAGCTGTTGCCTGGCCCTGTGTGACCTCTTTTTCCTTGATGTCGACGAGGGCCTGGCGTTCGCCGATGCCGCCGCCCGGCAGCTCCTTCATGGTCTCGGTGACTGCCTTCTCGGAGATCGTCCCGGTGGATACCGCTCCGGCTGCGCCTGGCACAGCCCCCGCCGACAGGGGGATGACGATGCGGGTCTGGCCTGCCCACTCTTTCCAGTTCTTCGACAGTCCCGCTGAACCCGCCGGCAGTTCTTTCATCACCTCCGGCTTGTACCTGTCGCCCAGATAGGCGACGTCGCCCCGGTACACGGCGTTGTAGACGGTGACGAAGACCGCGATGAGGTCGGCATCGCGGCGCGAATAGCCCCAGGCGGTCTGGAGATAGCCGGAGACGATACGCCTGATGTTGGCGATGTGGTCGACGACAGCATTCTTGCCAATTATGATGATATCGGCATCGAGCCAGGAAGCCGCCTCGGGGCCGATGACGCGCCGTACCGCGTAGCGATCGGGGTCGCCTGCGCGGCCGGGCCTTCCCTCGGGCTTGCCGACGGCTGTGGCCAGGTTCGAGCCGATGCCACGGATGGCCGCGTCGGATTCGATGACGGCCTGCGGGCCCTCGTAATTGACAAAGGTCACCTTATTGTCCCTCGTCGAATCGAGCTCGCTCTTGGCGACTTCGAGGGGTAGCGCCGTCGCTGTTCCCAGCGCTAAAGAAAGGAGTGCGAGGCCGAGCATAAGCCGAGTTCCGGTCGCGGCTTCCATCATCGACGGACCAGACCTGTCAAAGTACCCCACGATTCCTCCTCAAACTATTTCCTGCCGTCATGCCTGAGCACTTCAATCGCCTCACGGGCCGCTGCTTCCTGCGACCTTCGCGATGCTTGCCTTCGCCCGCTCGCGAACCATCTGCCCATAGGGCGGCCCGGAAAGGCCTACCAGCGCCCTTGTCATGAGCGCCGAGGGAGGTTTTCCCGAAGCCAGGGAAACCGCCTCGATCGCCCCGATGAGGGCCCAGGCGACTTTGTCGTCGAGGCGCTCAAGAAGGGCCATCCTCGCGAAGGGATAGCCACAGACGCCCTCGGGATCGAGTCCGATATCCCCGATGGCGTTGAGGGCTGCCGCCCGCATTGCCGGGTCAGGTTCGGTCTCAACCATCGCCAGCAAGGCCCGGACCGCTTGCGGCGAGCCCATTTTCCCGAGCACGCGACAGGCTTCCGAGCGCGGCTGGATGAACATTCTATAACGCGGGTCGGTCTGCCCGCCGCTTGTCGCGAAGTCTCCCTTGAGGATGGCTTCGAGCACCGCGCGGTCTGTGGCCTCGCTTGCCCCTATCCTACCCGAATCGAACCTTTTTTCAATATCCGTTACGAGGGCGACCTGGCGTTCCTCCAGGTTTATGGCCCCATCGCGGTTTAGAAGCTGCACCACCACGCTCCGGTCGTTGGGATAGGGGATGTGGCGGGGGACGGTGAAGGGTCCCGGTGCCGGTTCGAACTCGTAGGCGGCGAGCACCCAGTCGACCCCAGCCGAGAAGATGAGGCCGCTCGGACTGACGAGGGCTGCGCTTGCCGCGTTGGTGATCGTTGCCTGCCTGAGAAGGTCGCCTGCCCGTGTGAACGTGAGGGCTGTGCCCCTCCCCGTTACAATGACACGCTGCGACAGGAGCGTGAGCCGCCCCTCGCTGGCGCCGGTTTCTGCTCGCCAGAGCGGCATTCCCCCGGCATCCCAGACGCCGAGCGTGCCACCTGCGTCGAGGGCTGCGAGGAGCTTGCCATCAAATTCAAGGTCCACTATGGGCTTGGTTGCGCCGAAAGCCTCGAGTGATCGAACCGAGCCTGTTTCCGTGGCGAGGAGAAGGATCCGCCCGTCGGCGAGGCCTGCAGCGCCGCTTGGGCCGGCAAGAGCGAAGGCGCTGAGAGCCGTGGCCCGGACGGCACCGGTCTTCTCGGAGCCATAGCTTGCCAGCACGACGCCGTAGGGCGAGTAGAGCGTCAGGATGGGCTCGGCCCCTCCCTCGCTGCTTTCCTTTCCGCTGGCTACGAGGAAGTTGCCCGCCCCATCGGTACAGGGTTTGCAGGCGGCTACCCCGGGAAGCGCGACATCCCACAGGGACTTGCCCGCAGCCGAGACGCAGCGCAGCTTCGCGCCTGACAGGAGGAGCATCCTTCCGTCAAAACCGAAGGCTGCCCCTTCGATGGTCCCGCCAGAGGGCACGAAATCACCCAGACCCTGGGCCCAGGCGATTATCCCGCCCCGTGTGATTGCCATCAAGTAAGGCGGCTTTCCGCGGGTCTGGCCGCCGGGCAGGACATCCACCAGGACTATGGCCCGACCCGAGGCATCGACTGTGAGGAACTTGCGTGGCTGTTCGAGGGGAAACTTGAGGAGGAGCGCTGCCTTCTCGGACAGGAGATAGAGGGACTTGTCGTCGGAGAGGAACCAGATCGCCGCTGGCGAAATCAAGGCGTCGAGCACGGGCGAGGTCATGGGGAGGCCGCCTGTCGGCAGTCGGAAGAGGGGGGGAAGCTCCGTCGCCCCGATCGCAAAGCCGAGAAAGAGAAGAACAGGGGTCAGACCCCGCCTCATTTCTCCCGCCTCATTTTCCGCCTCCATCCTGGGCGAAGCGAGCCAAGGCTTCGATGTGTCCCGTCTGCGGGTAGAAGTCATACAGTCGGAGGCTTTCCAGGCGGTAGCCGCCAGACAGGAGGGCCTTTGCATCGCGGGCGAGTGTGACAGGGTCGCAGCTCACATAGGAAACCAGGGGAGGTTTCCGTTCCACGATCCAGGCTGCGAGTCCCGGCGAAAGCCCTGTCCGGGGCGGGTCCACCACGAGGAAGTCGAAGTCTGCCCTCGCAGCAGGCCCCCTGCACCAGGCATCCACCGATTGATGTAGGTATTCGTGCGCAGGCCCCTTCGCATTGACGCGCGCAAGCGCCAGGGCTTCGGCATTTTCTTCCACCAAGGTCACGCGGCCGCCTTTTTCCGCAAGGAAGCGTCCGAAGAGCCCCACGCCTGCGTAGAGGTCTGCTGCCCTTCCCCCCTCGAAGCCTTCGACCACGGCCGGTACAAGCCGCTCCAGGAGTTCGAGGTTGCTCTGGAAGAAGCTCCCGAGCGGAAAGGAGATCGGCTGGCCTCCTATTTCGACCGTGGCCCGTGCATGCTGCCCTTCGATCCAGACCTTTTTCCCGGAGCCAAAGGCGACAAAACGGTCGCGGTTGCCCAGGTAAGGAGCCATCTCGCCGCGCAGCCCGGTTGAATTGGAGCGCTCTCCGATCCATTCATCGAGTCCCGCCACCGCTACCGGGCAGCCTGGGATGGCCAGCACCTCATTCGATTCACGGCGTGATAGCCCGAGGCGTCCCTCCGCATCGAAGTGGAGCTGCATCCTATTGCGGTAACCGTAGGCAGCACCCGCTTCCATGACGATCCCCTCAGGTCCTGCATCGAAACCGACAGCAGCCGTCCGCGAAAAGAGTTCGTGGACGATCCGGGCCTTGAGCCGCCGCTGTGCGTCGGGGGAGCAATGCTGCAGGTTGCAGCCCCCGCAGCGCCCGAAGAGGGGACAGGAGGGCTCCACACGGTCCGGACTGGCCGTCGTCACCGAAACGAGCTCTGCCCGGAGATAGTCGCGCCGCTCCAGGACGATCCGCGCTGCGATATCCTCGTCCGGAAGCGTGAGGGGAACGAAAACAGCCCTCCCCCCGAGGAAGGCCAGCCCATCCCCGCCAGCCACGAGCTTGTCGATGTGTAGCCTGGTTATTTCGCTGTACAGCCTGGGTTGGCCTGTCTCCACTGATTCTCCCATCGTTCCCAAAGTCCCTCTTCCCATTCTCGACGGGATTCAGGGCCGCCTTTCTTTACACAGCGAGAAAAAAGGGATTTATACTAGTGAACCCCGAAGTCCTTGCGTCAGCAGGGGCGGAAGCGGGGCACAAGCAGTATCCGTGTACAGCCCGGGACTGGATAGCCATGGATGGATGGCCCCAGGCTGGAGAGCGCTCAAAAGGAGCCCGCATGAAAGCCCTCGTCAAGAAATCCCCGGAAGAGGGAATATGGATGGAAGATGTCCCGATGCCCAAGGTCGGCATCGGAGACATCCTCATCAAGGTCAAGAAAACCGCCATCTGCGGTACCGACGTCCACATCTACAAGTGGGATGCCTGGAGCCAGCGCAGCATACAGACCCCCATGGTCATCGGCCACGAGTTTGTCGGCGAGATTGTCGAAGTCGGTCCCGAGGTCAAGGGATGGAAGCTTGGCGATCGTGTCTCTGCCGAGGGCCATATCGTCTGCGGCGAGTGTCGCGCCTGCAAGGCCGGCAAGCGCCATCTCTGTCCTCATACCCGTGGCGTCGGCGTCCAGCGTCCTGGCTGCTTCGCCGAGTATGTCTCGATACCGCAGACCAATGTCTGGAAGGTCCATCCCTCCGTGCCCGATGAGATCGCCGCCATCTTCGACCCCTATGGCAACGCCACCCACACCGCGCTCAGCTTCGATGTCGTGGGAGAGGACGTCCTGGTCACCGGAGCCGGCCCCATCGGCATCATGGCCGCTGCCATCGCCCGCCACAACGGCGCGCGCAACGTCGTTCTCACCGACGTCAACGACTGGCGCCTTGGCCTCGCCCGGAAGCTGGGCATTGAAAATGCCATAAATGTGACGAAGCAGGAACTCCCCGAGGTAATGGTGGGCCTCGGCATGGTCGGCGGCTTCGATGTCGGCCTCGAGATGTCCGGCAGCCCCCAGGCCTTTGGCCAGATGCTCGAGTGCATGTACCACGGTGGCCGCGTCGCCATGCTCGGCATCATGCCCAAGGGCTCAGGCATCGACTGGGACCAGGTTATCTTCAAGGGCCTCTTCATCAAGGGCATCTACGGCCGCGAGATCTTCGAGACCTGGTACAAGATGGAAGCCATGATCCGCTCCGGATTGGACATAACACCGATCATCACCCACCGGTTCAGCTTTGACGACTACCAGAAGGGCTTCGACGCGATGATCGGGGGAGAATCGGGGAAGGTGGTACTGAGCTTCTGATTGCGTGATCGGTCCGCGTCGAAGCCTGCAGGATGCGAGGCGCGCCAGGGATGGCGCGCCCCGCGTCGGCCCGAGCACAGCTCGGGTTTCGTTGGATTGTCTTGAAGCTTTCGATGATGCCCTTGGATCCGGCTATTGGGGCAAGGTTCCACCTTGTTGCCTGTTCAGGTACTCCATTCCCAGGTCCCAAACCTTTTCCGCCAATTCAAGGTCCCTGAACCTTGCTGGTATTTCGATTCGTCTTGACTTGGCGAAGAGACTCCCGCCTTGCCCTCGTACTGATTCGGAGAGTGCCAGATATACGCTCGTCCTGCATCCTTCCACGGGGTCAATGAAGAACGGACTCAATATCACACGGATAATTGCGTCGTACCACTTGTTTGTGAACATGATCGTTGTCCTGACGATTCCCGGGTGAACGGCGAATACCTCGATGCCGGATTCCTTGTTCCTTTTTGCCAATTCCAGAACATAGAGCAGAAGAAGGTACTTCGATACCGCGTATGCCTTGACCCACCGGTAGGCTCCAATCCTATCGAAGCTGAACCTTCCCATTGTGTAGATGTTTGAGACAACGACAATGATGCGGCATTCTGCTCCCTTCTCGAAAAGCAGCAAAAGCCTTTGTGTGAGCATGAAGGTTCCGTAGAAATTAGTCCCGATTATGGGTTCCAGGCCGTCGCTTGTCTTTTCATCCCTTGTATTTGATATTCCGGCGTTATTGACCAGAACATTCAGTGTGCCAAACTGCTCCTTGAACTGTTCGACAAAATCCTGAATCGATTTCCGTGAAGAAATATCCAGAGAAACGACATGAACTTCCTTGTTGCCTGTTTCCTGGATTATCTCAGCCTTGGCCTGCTCGGCGGCTTGGGTGTTCCGACAGGCAAGAATGACCCGAAGCCCTGCCTTTGCCAATTCGCGGGCTGTCTCCTTTCCTATTCCCTTGTTTGCCCCAGTGACAATTGCTGTGCGAATACCCATTTCCACCCTCTTTCAATTCGCCAAGTCTTTCAGGGGATTCTTCCTCCGATGGAACCTGAAGACGATGAAAGTGACTATGCAGATGGCAAAATAGACCATCATGAAATACCTGCCATCGAATGCTGCCTGTCCATGAACCCCACCCGATTTATTCCCAATGAGTCCCAGGATATAGGCAAGAGGAATGATGATCAGGACATAGGGGGATAGCTCTCTGGCTTTCCTGCTTATCAACAGATAGATGAAGCCTGTGAGGAAGTTGGAGATTCCAAAGACACCCAGCATGAAGACTTGGTCTTGGGGAACCGAAGCCAGGTCAAACCTGGCGAAATTTGCAGCTCTGCCTGACCCGAACGGCCTCAATTTCATTATCTCTCCAAGAGGCTGTCGCTGTGGCAGGTCTGAAGGCTCCCGACGTCAAGGACATGGGGGACAGCAGTTTCTTCCAGCCAAGGATCGAGCATGACCAAATCTGCGAGTAAAAGATAGTCGGTGAGGAGGGGAAGGCCCGAGGAACCGAGGGACAGTGGTTCCTCGAGCGCTTCGAGGGATTCCAAGAGACCTGGATCTTGGTCGATGAGGCTACGGCAACACCCGCCCGGTTTCCGTATTCGCCCTGTCTCGAGGGCGGCGGCCGCAAGCTCTTCCAGGGCTTTGGTGATCGTCACCCTGGACAGTCCGCACGCTTTGCTGACCACCGTCACCCCTCCGCAGCCGAGCTGTGGCCAGATCGCGGCGAATTTTTCTCCCAAAGCCATTATGGCTGTCACAAGAAAAGAATACTGCATTACTCCGATGTTGCAAATTTAGTCTATTGGCAATGCCTTATCGGGTAGTATCTGCCGTCGGCACAATCTCCCCGGCGCGCTCTATGGCAGCTCGGGCTTCGACGATCTTGTCATAGGAGAGCCGTTCACGCTCTAATTCAAGCGCTTTTTCCCTGACAAGTAGTTCTCGTTCCTTGAGCTTTGGCTTATGGTTCCAAAGGCTGCCTCCTACGATAATCCCCGGGAGCAGGACAAAGAATGAGACAACGGAGATGATGCTTATTGCGAGGACAAAAGGGGTCATGGGTACTCCTCGGGGAAGTTTTACATCAGCATGGCATTTCCAAAGGGATGCATAAGGCAGTCAGCGGCCGAAGCCTGCTGCGAGCACTGTGTGGCATGGGCGGCCTTGGTCGCCTATAGTATCAATGATTGGAGGCGGGCAATGATTTTGCAGACTCATGAGTATCCCTTTGCAGTCCCTTTATGCCGTCCTGCTTTGCTGACTGTGGAAGCGGGCTTGAATCTTCCTGCCCAGGTGCGGAACTGATGCTGGGAATCCTGATTGAACCCAATCTGAGGTCGGTTGGATTATTTGAGCGAACGTGGACCTTGCTTGAAATTCAAGTTCTCATTCGAGGGCATATGGAATCAGTAACTCCTCCAATTATTGGGTATACGATGCTGGTGAACGAGGAAGGTCACAGGAAAGCGCTGACGCAATGGAAAATGCCTTTCCAGTCCAAAGGAAAGGCTGGATTGATAACGTATCTTGGAAATGCTGTCATACTTGGGGACCCGAATGTAAAGGGTCAGCTTACAGGAATCGAGCGCCCGCAGGCAGAAGACCTTCTGGCATTCCTCCGTGCAGAAATCGTCTGGGAATGAGACACGGCTATGGCAAAGCTGAAACTCTATCGTAGTCCTGCCAATGCTTTTGGCAAGCCAAAGCGGCTGAACTTCAAAGTATTGCTACTCGGAACAATCCCGCCATTAGTCCTGATGGCAATTGCCACACTCCTGGATTCGGTCTGGAAGCTCTACCACAATACCGTCGTGCTCAATATTGTACTCATTGTATGTGGGATAATCATTGTCGGAAGCATTGTCAAATATGCCTATCTTCCGTGGGTGATGGATGACAGGAGGCAGATGGCAGCCAAGGTGTATTCCAGTGCCTTTGTAGCAATTGTCATGTTAGTCTATGTTGCAGGATTCGCCTATGTCGCATTGGCCCTGGGGATCCTTGGAATCATCCTTGCTGTCAAAAGTGCCAAAGAGAATCCTCAGCCTCGGACTGACGAGGATGACTCATGGTATTCCCGGGGCGATAGTCTGGCCGGGAATGTGGTAGGCTTGCCTGCAATGAGTCCCTTTGAAGTATTGGGAATTTCGCCAGATGCCACCGATGAAGAGATTAAGACAGCCTATCGTCTAACCATCAAGAAATGCCATCCTGACTCCAGCAATGGCACTGCAGATACTGCCAGATTCAGAATGGCAATAGATGCGTATCGGGTTTTGATGGAGGATAAGGCGTAATATCGTGAAAGCAATTGAAATGACTTTTGTCGCTGCCAGTATTGAGGCTGGTACCTTTTTCGGGCGCGTGAGCAAGCTCCCGCGTGATGGCATCACCTTTGAAGGCGCGTCCGTGGATGAGCTGCGGTCTGCCTTCCGTGCCTCCGTTGACGACTCTCTCGCGTGGTGCGAGGAACGAGGGGAGGCATCGGACAAGCCCTACTCGGGGAAGTTCAATATCCGCATTCCTCCCGAACTTCACGCGAACCAGGTTTAGCCTCGCGTTGGCCGCGAGCAAGGCGCAATCACTCGGGGAATCCTTGAATGACTTTGTCAGGAAGGTGATTGAGGATGAGGTGGGGGCAGGGGCAGTTGTGTGAGCGAGGACCATGAAGCCTGGGAAGGCTCCGACCTTGAGCGCGAGATTGCGGCCATGACGACTCCCGGAAAGCTTGTCCGAGCCTAGCGGGCGCGCGCTGGCCTCTCCCTCGTTCAGCTTGCCCTAGCTGTCGGCACGAAATATCCGAACCTGTCCGCCATCGAGAATGACCGCCGCGTCATTGGCGTGGCTATCGCGAAGAAGCTCGGTGCAGCCTTGAATGTGGACTATACGAAGTTCCTTGGGTAGGGCGGGGATACCTTTCCTGAAAGGGCTCCTCAGAACCAGCGCTTACGTCTCCCGATCCTCGAATCCATTGATCCTTCCGTCGTTCGACATGGTCTCGACCCGCCCGTCATCGGCCAGGCGCTTTGTGAAGACCTGGCACAATTCGGCATCTGGTAAATTATCAGGCTCGAAACAAGGTCTCAGCCTCGGCTTTGCCCTCCTTCGGGTAGGCCCGAAGCTCCAGCCCCATACCGATATCGTCCAGGTATTCAATGAGTGTCGAGAGCTTCCAATCCGTCCGCTTCTCTAGCCGGGAGGCTGAGGTCTGCGTGAAGTGCTTCATTTCGGTCTGCTTCACCCCCCGGCGCTGGCGCAGGTCGGCAAGCCGTATCGCGAGGGTTTTCTGCTCCGCAGCCAGTCTGGCGCGTTTCACCGCCTCCTCCGGCATCATTGCTTCCATAGCCTTGACCGCATTCTTGACTATCGCCATGTATCCCCCTATCGCCGGTAGCGCTTCACCAGCGCCTCGGTCCTCGCCCTCAGTTCCTTCAGGTTGGCGAGAGAGCTTCCTCAGGGCGTATCAGCGTGCGGGCGTCCGAGTTGCGGCCCGAAAGTCTCCAGCAACATGACTTTTGCATTGAGGACGGAGCGTGAATCCGAATCCTGTTCGCCGAACCACACGTGGTATTCCTCAGTCGCGTCCGCCTTCCACATTGAGCTACTATGCACTGTAGGGAATATGTCGTCAAGTGCATGAGGCCGAACGCCTGTCCCCAAAGTGCCACGGCACTTTGCCTTACAAAAAGCAAAACCGATTCCAGTAGGATTCGGTTTTGACCTTTTAGCAGGGACAGGACGCATACTTGTCATGATTCGGTAAAGTGTTGATGCAAAATCAATTGCGAGCTGGTGAACCTGCTAGGTCTACCATGAATCTACCAAGGCTGGATTCTGGTTTCAGCAAACAGGGCTTTCTTGTAGTACCATCTTGCGGTACTATATTTGAATGAATGCAAAGCACCGCCGGACCTTGGTAGCGGTATTTGGAAAGCCCACGCGGTCAGATATTCCATGGGCTGACATTGAAGCCCTCTTCCGTGCGCCCGGAGCGGAACTATCGGAAGGCGCAGGCTCTCGAGTCCGTATACTGCTCGCTGGCGTTCGGTACGTGTACCACCGTCCCCATCCCGAGCGGATCACGAGCAAGGGAGCGGTGGAGACGGTGCGTGAGCATTTTTCGCGGGCAGGAGTGAAGCCATGAATATGATGGAGTACAAGGGCTATTTCGGAACCGTCACCTTTGACGATGAGGCGGGTACCTTTTTCGGGCGCGTGAGCAATCTTCCGCGTGATGGCATCACCTTTGAAGGCGCGTCCGTGGATGAGCTGCGGTCTGCCT
>JBMOIK010000061.1:0-14708 GCA_049317365.1 Rectinemataceae bacterium
TGGCGATGGAGCGGATGTTCCGGACGCTCCCGTCTGGCCACAGGACACGGAACTCCGTGTCGTAGCTCCTCTCTCCCCTGACGGCCGCCTGGGTCTCCAGGTCGGCGCGCTCCCGGTCGTCGGGATGAATCGCGGCCTGCCAGGCCTCGTGGGCTCCCGGGAAGGCCTCGGGCACGAGTCCAAAGAGCCGGTATATCTGCTGGTCCCAGACGAGGCGATTGGCCTCGGGTTCGTATTCCCAGATCCCCACCCCGCCTGCGCGCACCGCCAGCGAAAGGCGGTCGGACAGCTCCCTGAGCTGTTCCTCCGCGATCTTGCGCTCCGAGATGTCCTCGAAGATCGCCGCGAACCTGCCGGGCTCGGGTGAGAAGGCCCTCACCCTGATGTGCTTGCAGAAGGTCTTCGAGTAGTACTCGAAGGCAAGGGGCTCACCGCCGAGGGCCACCTTCCCGTAGCGCTCGATCTGGCCTGTGTCAGCCCCGGGCATGATCTCGAGGAGGGTCTTTCCGATTATGTCGGAGGGCTTCTGCCCTGTATGCGTTTCGTAGGCGGCGTTCGCGTCGAGGAAACGGAAGTCGATGGCCTTGCCAGCATCGTCCAGGATGATCTGGTGGAGGGAGAAGCCCTCCTTCATGTGCTCGAAGATGAGGTGGTACTTCGCCTCGCTCTCAAGGAGGGTCTTCTCGAGCTTGTCGAGGCGGTCCGAGCGGAGGCGCGCGGATTTTCCGTACACCACCCAGGCGACCAGTGACTCGATGACGATGAACACAAAGGTCGCCGCAAGGGCCTGGGGAGGTTCCGAGCCTCGCAGGGAGAGGACGAGGCAGACGATGGTCGAGGTCCCGAGGGCAGCGATTACCGCAGGCAGCTCGAAGAGGACCGAGGCCCATGCCAGGGGAGCTGTCAAAACCGCGACAAAGGCAAGGCCCGAGTCGCCAAGATACCAGGCGGCGATGCCGCAGCAGGCCACCGGCGCGATGCCCGCAGGATAGACCCAGTCCAGGGCCGTTGGATCGGGCCGGAGAAAGACCCAGAGCATGGCCACGAGGCAGACCGTGACTACCACCGCGACAGGGCCCGGCCAGTCGCTCCCGCGGAGGATCGCAAAGCCAAGGCTGAAACTCGGGGTCACCAGGGCGTAGAGAAGGAGGACGAGGTTCCGCAGGGCGTGGGGACTTTCCTGGAAGGACCCCGGACGGTTGTCGAGACGCGATGGGATCATGTGATGATTGTATGCCATGCGCTGTGGAAATGGAAAGAATGGGGGACATTTTTCTCGGATTTGTCAGAACTGGCAGAGGTCGGATTGGGCCCCTCGTCCATTAGCCGAGCTTCCGGAGGATCCCGGCGAGGGACCCGAGGCTGGCATGAAGCTCATCGAGTTCGGTCTGGTCATGTACTGCCAAGGTGGAGCTCAGGACAGTTCGCCGTCGTCCACGCGGAGATCCATCCAAAGCAGGTCCTTGTGGAGGAGGTTGATCACTTCGAATACGGAGTGGAAAAGTCCTTCATGCTTGACGAGCCGCCGAGGCTCAGTAAATATCAGTAACCAACACCGCCCACGGCGCCTGGTGTAGAGCGGGGCGGACCTGAGGAGTTGTGATGGAACGGCAAAGCTTTTTCGATCGCCGCGACTGGGTCTACGGACTGCTCAAGGCTTCATGATCTGGGCCCTCGAACGCGAGACCGAAGCCTTCCTGTGGTCCACGCGCGGCCTGGTGACCCTGGCCATTGTGCTGGCACTCACGGTCTGGGTCCTCGTTGCCTGGCGCTGGCAGGCCATTGTTCCTTCGGCAGATGTCTTCGCGGCACCTGTGGCGCCTTGACGGCAGTGTGGCGGCACCCTGACGGCGCCAGGTGCCTGACGGTGCCTGACGGTGCCTAGGCGTCGTTCCGCCTCACCCGCTCGATCTCGTCGCGGATGAGGGCCGCCTGCTCGAACTCGAGGTTCTTCGCATGTTCGAGCATGCGGGCCTCGAGGGCGCGGATCAGGGACTTCTTCTGCTCAGGCACCAGAAGGTTGTGCGAACTCCTGAGTATTTCGATCTCCGTGCCGGCCTGGGTCTCCCGCTCCTCGTGATGGCGCTCCAGGATGTCGTTGATGGCCTTCTTGATCGTGATCGGGGTGATTCCGTGCTCGGCGTTCCAGGCCTCCTGGACGGCGCGGCGGCGGCTGGTCTCGTCGATGGCCGTGGCCATGGCCGCTGACATGCGGTCGGCGTAGAGGACCACCGACCCGGCGGCGTTGCGAGCGGCGCGGCCGATGATCTGTATTAAACTGGTCGCCGAGCGGAGGAAGCCGATCTTGTCGGCGTCCAGGACGGCGATGAAGGAGACCTCGGGGAGGTCGATGCCCTCGCGGAGGAGGTTGATCCCGACCAGTACGTCATAGTCGCCCGAGCGGAGCTGCTTGAGGATCTCGACGCGCTCGATGGTCTCCACCTCCGAGTGGATGTAGCGCACCTTGAGCGAGAGCCCCCCCAAGTACTCGGTGAGCTCCTCGGCCATGCGCTTGGTCAGCGTGAGGATGAGGCAGCGCTCATCGGCTGCTATGCGCTTCTGGATCTCCGCGTAGATGTCTTCCATCTGGCCCTCGCTGGGCCTGACCTCCACGACCGGATCGACGAGACCGGTGGGGCGGATGAGCTGCTCCACCGGAGCGCCGGCCTTCTTCGCCTCCTCGGCGGAGGGGGTGGCCGACACGAAGATGGTCTGCCCCACCCGCTGCTCGAACTCCTCGTATTTGAGCGGGCGGTTGTCCATGGCCGAGGGGAGGCGGAAGCCGTAGTCGACGAGGTTCTGCTTGCGCGCGCGGTCGCCCGCGTACATCGCCCCGATCTGGGGCAGGCTCACGTGCGACTCGTCGACGAAGGTCAGGAAGCCGTCGCCGAAATAATCGAGCAACACTGAGGGTGGCTCGCCGCGCGGGCGGCCCGACAGGGGACCGGAGTAGTTCTCGATGCCGGGGCAGTGTCCCATCTCGGCCATCATCTCGAGGTCGTACTCGGTGCGCGTCCGGAGGCGCTGGGCCTCCACGATGCGCCCGGCTGCAAGCAGTTCCGCACAACGCGCCTCGAGTTCCTCCCGGAGACGGCCGAGGGTGCCCTTGATCTGCTCCATTGGCAGGACGAACTGCTTGGCTGGCCAGATGACAGCGCTGTCGAGCTCCTCGAGGATGGCCCCCGAGACCGGGTCGAATCGCCGGATCCGCGTCACCGTGTCGTAGTCGAGCTCGACCCGGTAGGCCTCCCGCGCCGAGGCGGGGTAGACCTCAAGGACGTCGCCCCGCAGGCGGAAGCGGCCGCGCTCGAGGACGGCATCGTTCCGCTCGTACTGGAGGGCCACGAGGCCGCGCTTGACCTCCTCTATGTCGAGGTCCTCCCCGACACTCATGGAGACGTTGAGCTCGCGGTAGGCCTCGGGCGTGGCCAGTCCGTAGATGCAGGATACCGTCGCAACTATGATGACATCGCGGCGTTCGAGGAGGCTGCGGGTCGCCGAAAGGCGCATCCTCTCGATCTCGTCGTTGATGTCCGCGTCCTTTTCGATGTAGAGGTCGCGCGAGGGAACGTAGGCCTCGGGCTGGTAATAGTCATAGTAGGAAACGAAGTATTCGACGGCGTTGTCGGGGAAGAAGGCCTTGAACTCGCGGTAGAGCTGGGCCGACAGGGTCTTGTTGTGGGAGATGACGAGGGCCGGCCTCTGGGCCTCCTCGATGACCTTGGCCATCGTGAAGGTCTTGCCCGAGCCGGTGACGCCCTTGAGCGTCTGGTAGCGCTTCCCCGCCGCGAGCCCGGCGGCAAGGGCCGCGATGGCCCTGCCCTGGTCGCCGGCCGGAGCGTAGGGCGCGACGACCCTGAAGGGCCTCATCCCGCTTGCCTCAATTGCCCGTATTCGTGCGGTCGGACAGGAGCACCGAGGCGGAAACCTTCTTGCCGTTCCTCCAGTACTCGAGGGAGACCGCGTCGCCGGGCTTGTTGTCCTCCAAGGCGGCGTAGAACTCGGCGAGAGACCCCACGGCCACGCCATCGATGGAAGTGATGATGTCCCCGCCCACGAAGAAGCCCGAGCGTCCGTAACGGACCCTCGTCGAGCCCCCGTGGATGCCTGCGCGGTCGGCGTTGCCTCCCCTGCTCGCCGTCGATACCAAAAGGCCCTTCGCCACGGGCACGGGATAGCCGTTCTGCTTCATGTATTCTATGAGCTCGGGGAAGAGCTGGACGCCCTCGAAGTCAATCCAGCCGCGCTTCACCTTGCCGTCGCGGATGAGGTCGGGCACGATGCGCTTCGCCGTCGAAACTGGTATGGCGAAGCCGACGCCCACCGAGCCCCCCGAGGGCGAAAAGATCATCGTATTCACACCGATCATCTCGCCCCGGGAGTTCAAGAGGGGGCCGCCGGAATTTCCGGGGTTGATCGAGGCGTCGGTCTGGATCATGTCGCGGAGGATCGTGGAACTGTCCTCCTGCACGGGGCGGCCGAGGCCCGAGACGATGCCGAGCGTGAGGGTCCGCTCGAGGCCGAAGGGGTTGCCGATGGCCAGGACGCGCTGGCCGACTTTCAGGTGGGAGGAATCTCCGTAGGGGACGACCGCGAGGGTGACGCCCCTGGGCGGGTCGAACTTGATCACCGCGAGGTCACTCTCGGGATCGGTGCCGATGACCCGGGCTTCGTAACGCGTGCCGTCGGCCAGGTTGACGTAGAGCTTGTACGCTCCCTTGACCACGTGGTTGTTCGTGAGCACGTAGCCCCTGGAATCGATGATGGAGCCGGAACCCGAGCCGCCGTCCTGGGGCACGGGCTCCATGAACCAGTTGACCGCCATGATCTCGGTGGTGAGGTTGACGACAGCCTCGTTGAGGCGCTCGTAGATGTTGATGGTCTGCTGTTCCTCGGTCGAGTAGTCCGGGACGAGGTCCACCTCACGGGTGATGGCCTGGTTCGCCTGGCCTGCCGGGGAGCTAGACCCCTGGAGGGAGCGTGCAGGTGCAGCGTTGAGGGTCGATTGCGCGCTCGTGGAGCCCGCAGCCTGGGTCAGTCCACCCCGAAGCGCAAAGCCGATGCCCAGACCCGCGGAGAGGGCGCCTGCAACCAGGAAGACTCCGAAAAGTGCCATTTGCGACCGGGTGTAGAGTTTCATGAACATTCCTCCAGACCTGCACAATATATCCATGACCTTCGGGGCAGTCCACCTCGACCGGGCTATGAAGCAAACAGGCTGGGTGCTATTTTGGATACATGCCCGCACAGATTTCCCATTGCCTGGCCGCAGAGCTCGCGCTGCAGAGGGTTGACCCACAGCTCGCCGAGGCCTGGGGCATGGGAGGGGAGCTCCTCGCCGCCTCTTCCACAGCGGAGCGGGCCATGGAAGAGGCGGCCTGGTTCCGCTTCGGTGCGCAGGGTCCCGACATCTTCTACCACAACCAGCGCAGCAAGCCCTCGGGCATCCACTACGGTCCCCTGGCGCACAAACGGAACTATGGCCTCTTCGTCGAGGCCGCCCTCCGGAGGCTGATCGAGACGGGGCTTTCCCTCGATGGTAAGGAAGGCGCCTGGATACTCGGCTACTCCACCCACGCTGCCCTGGACCGGGCCCTCCACCCTTTTATCGTGCACTTTTCAGGGTGGCAGGCCCCTTCCCAGCCTGAGAGCGCCCGATACCGCTCCTGCCATCCCTTTCTCGAGCGCATCCTCGACATCCTGGCCCTGGAGCGACTGGCCCATCGGCCCGTTTCCGAGTGCGACCTCGAGACCCTCCTCCCCCTGGACGAGCCTCCCGCCGAAGCCGGTACCGGAGCCGGAGGTAGCGTCGCGGTACCCACAGCCGAATCCAACATCGCCGCCCTCATCCAGAAGGGCCTCGAGGGAGCCTTTCCCCACGCAAGCTCGGCAGATTTCTTCATCGGACACCGCATTGCCAACGCCATCTCGGATTCGCGCTTTTTCTTCCGTGCCACCAATCCCTCGCGGACTTCGACGGATAACTCATCCTTCCTGGCCCACTTCGACGACCGATCGGGCTACCGGGCTGTCGCCCTCCTCTACCCGCGCCAGACCGGAACCGGCATCGACTTTGGCAACGAGGCTGGCGCCCTATGGGCACATCCTGCAGGGGACGGCAGGGAATCGAAGGAGTCGGCTGCAACTCTCTTTGACAGGGGAGTGGAGGCAGGGGCTGCCTCGCTCCGCCTCACGCTCGAAGCGCTCCGAAGCGGCGGAATTCCTTTCGGCTTCGCGACGGCCATCGGCAATGGAGGGCTTTCGGTCAACGATGCGGAGGGCTTTCCGGTGCCGCCCCGGATCTCCCATCCCCTCCCGCTGGCGGAATTGATGGAAGCCGAGTTCGCCTGCAGGCTCGAGGAAGCGAAGGGACTTGTAACTGGAAGGTCCTGAGGCTACTTTCATGCCACGGGAAGCCCTCTCTGGCCTGGGCCTGGCACGCTTCCCCTCGTTCACGCGGAGCCACAGGAGCGCGTCGCCCGGCGGCGCGAAGGGAACAGATCGATGAACATGCGCGATCGCCTTAACAGCGCCTACAAGGGTGCAAAGTCCGCTGCGGGACCTGCTCCCAAGGACGGGGCGGGCACGCCGGGCAGGAAGACCTCCCCTGAGCCAGCAAAACCAGCGCCTGCTTCGGCGCGAGGCCCTGCAGCACGCCCAGCTCCCGGTCCAGCCGCAAAGCGAAAAGCCATAGCTCAGCCTGGCCGCAACAAGCCTTCCGCCGCCAGGGCCCTTTCCGCCATCGACCAGGCTGAAGCCAAGGCCTCGGTCTTCCTCAAGACCGGCGACGATCCCGGCGTTATCAAGGCTGCCAAGTTTCTCCTCCTTTTGGGCGCCGAGGAGGCTTCCCAGGTCCTCGCCCACCTCTCGCAGGAAGAGATCGAGGCTGTTTCCCGCGAGATCCTGGGAATAAAGAGCATCGACGCCATCGAGGCCAACGACATCCTCGCGGAGTTCGGCTGGCTCGTAAAAACCAAGGGTTATACGATCGAAGGCGGTCCCGAGACTGCCGAGCGCATGCTTACCGCCGCCTTCGGCCGTGACCGTGCCCAGGCCCTGCTCAGGAGAGCCTCCCCCGACTCCCTCCGCCCCTTCCGCTTCCTCAACGACTTCGAACCCAAGGAACTGCAGTTGATCCTCAAGGAGGAGTCCCCCCAGGTCATGGCCGTCATAATTCCCTACATCGATCCCAAGCGCGCCTCGGGCCTCATCGAGCGGCTCTCCGAGGAACTCCGTATCGACATAGTCAAACGCATCGCCCGCATCGAGAAGGTGAGCCCCGACATCCTCCGCCGCATCGAGGAGGGCCTCAAGGACAGGATACGCAAGATCGGTACGATCACCACCGAAGAGGTCGACGGGAAGGCCGCGCTGGCGAACATCCTCAGGCACGTGGACACCCGCATGGAGGGCCGCGTCCTCGAAGCCCTCGACGAGGAAAACCCCGAACTGTCGAAGAGCGTCAGAGAATTCCTCTTTACCCTCGAGGACGTGGTGCGCGTCGCCAACCGGGACCTCCAGAAGGCCCTCCGCGATTTCCAGGACAAGGACCTCGCCCTCATCCTGAAGGGCAGGAGCGACGAGTTCAGGGACAAGCTCCTGTCCAACGTCTCCACGAACCGCCGCGAGCTCATCCTGGACGAATACCGCGTGCTTGGCGCTGTGCGCCGCGACGACGCGGACGAGGCAGCCCGCTCATTGCTGGTCTACCTGAAGAAGGCCTGGGATGTCGGGGACATCGTGCTGGAAGGGGAAGAGGAGATGGTGGAGTAAACCTTGTCGATGATCCCTCCCTCGCTGCCCAAATTACCCATAGGGATTCAGAGTTTCGAGAAACTGCGCAGCGAAGGCCCACCACATTGCGTTCGACTTCATCGAAGATGATCCCGATCTGGTACAAAGGCAGAACCTGCCCGGCTGCGTCCAGCCGCCCGCGGTATTTGGCGGCGTAGTTCTTCCTCTAAATCTGAGCAAGGGGAGCCTCGTTGCCGCTCCTGTCCAGGCCGCTGAAGACGCCGGCCTTGCTGAACGTGCTCACTCCGGTCAGGAAGACAAAGCGCAGGAACTCGTCGGCGTCCTTGAGGATGCCGTAGAAGCTTCGCAGCTCCGATCGCATGAGGGCCGAAAGCTCGATGTCAGGCAGGGCATCGAGGATCGGCTTGTCGTATTCGTCTATCAGGACCACGACGGTTGTGTCGTACTTCTCGAAGGCCAGATTGATCAGCCTGCGAAGGGCCAGGGACGGAAGGGAGTCGGTGGGGGCGGAAAGCCCGAGCTTCTGGTGACGCTCTTCGACCTGAAACATGACGCTCTGCCGCAACTCTTAAAGCCCGGCCGCTCGGGCCGGGCAATCGCATCAAGACGAATCGACTCAGGGCAGGTCGGCCCACTCGACGAAGGTGCCAGGAACGAGGTTGCTCGCGCTGTAGTCATAGTCGATAACAACGCCGGATCCGGTTATATAGACTGCGTGGCTGGCTCCGCTGTGATCGGTATAGCTACCTTCGAAGCTGCCGTTCGAGAACGAGCCGTGGAAGATTCCCCCGGCCAGATCAAGCGCGAGGTCCTGGAGGGAATCGAGGCTGACACTGAGCTTCGATGCCACGCGGGTCGCGACAGTGGTATTGGTCGTAAGGGTCGTCGTGTAGGTACCCGTCGCGGACTTCACAATGCTGGCATTATTGGTCGTGCCGGTCCTCGAAGTTCCGGTGAAGGTCTGCTGTGTTCCGGAGAAGCTACCCGTGCCAGCCGCGCTCTCGGTCAGCGAGAGCACAACGGAACTCGACAAGCCGGAGATGGTGGCAGTGCCTGTGCCTGTCCAGGTCTCGATCACGCTCTTGTAAACGGTCTTTCCGCCGGTCTTGCTGATATCGACCTGGTCGATCTGGCCCGTTGATTTGTTGTTGCCAGGAAGCGATGCGGTCGCAAAAGCCCTAATTGTTTGCATACCAGCCGAGCGATCGCCGAAAAAACGGGTGATATTGGTGTAGGTCTTGGGATTCTGGGGATTGGAGGTATAGCACGTGACCCCGGAGTACTTGACCGCATCGGTTTCGGTGTAGAACTGGTTGGAGGTGATGAGGTTGCCCGCCGAGTTCGTGACCGTCTCGGTGGTATATGACGACCACTGTGCAGCGCCCTTCTGGACAGCAGGCTCGGTGGTGATGGGTGTCGTGTAGTACGTCGCGAGTTCAGAGGTCTTGGGTATCTGCGAGCCACCAAGAAGATCCGGGGCTGGAAAAGTCACATAGCCGGAGCCGCTATAGGACTTGAGCATGGTCCGGTCTCCTACGGTGCCATCAACATAGTTGGTACTAAGAGCGACGAAGCCGGCCGCTCCTGTCGTGTCCTGGCAGGCGACCCATCCTGAGTCGCTGCCCAGCACATAGTAGCTCTCCACCGTCGAGGCGACGATCATCGAGTCGAGGGGATAGAGGGTAAAATCAACCTTATAGTAGGAGGTACCCGTCACCGGGGTCAGGGTGAAATAGCCCTGGTAGTCGGAATTGCCATAGATGTTCTTGATGAGCCCGGTCGACGGGACACGCAACGGATTCGGGGCTGTCGCTCTCCCATCGGTGTAGAGCTGCTCCGGCGATTTGGAGGCTACCTGCGACCAGCTTGGCTGGACAGTCCGAGACTCAGCAAACTCCCGGCGATTTCCGATAGCCTGCGCCGCAGGAATGAGGGTGACATAGCCCGAGAGTTCTCGGAGGTCAGTGGCTATCTGGGCATAGGTCAGTGGGGTCGAATCCTCGACGATGCCAAATGAACAGGAGGCAAGAGCCGCGCCAAGAATGGCACAGCCAATTGCTATTTGCCTCATAGGAGTCTCCTTTGCCGCTCCCGCGGCCTGGTTGAAGGGTGGAGACTTTGATTGATGACGATAATATACGACGGCCCAGCTAGAACGGCAAGGATTCCCTGCGAGTTTCGGGAACCCAGGCTGGGCGCACAGTCAGGTGCGCTTTCTTAAGCCAGCCCGAGTTTCCGGAGCTCGTGCTCGAGAGCGGGCTTCAGGAAAGGCTTGGTCAGGTAGCCGTCGCATTGCTTTCTGAAGGCATCGATGACAAAGTAGGGATCGTTCATGGCCGAGGTCACGAGTATCTTGCTGGCCTGCGAAGCCTGGATGCCATGGGTTTCCTCGAGGCTGCGGATCTCGGCGAACCGATAGGAGAAGTTATAGCCCTACGCCAACCCCGAAGCCTCGTCGAAGGCTCCAGGACCGCAATTCGGAGCCCGATTCGCCGCTCGGGCGTAGCCCGACGATCCCGGGGAGTCCATCGCGACCGTAAAATCGCTCGAAATCAACCGCACGCTCCGTTTTCCTCGACCTCACATTCCATCCACTTGCAGACTTCTCCCTGATGTCCTAGCTGTCAACTTAACTAACCGCAACTCACTCGCTACAGGCAAGACTGCACGGAAGAAATCAGACATTCGAGAAAATATTCTTGTCTACATAGGCAAGAGCATCCCTGAGTCCGAGTGCCAAAATTAAAATAGCGACCAAGCCTCCCAGAGCAAACCCCATGCCAGTCGGTAATTCATGATTGAATGCGGCGGGCAGGGAGGCAAGGAGGTCGACCACTATATAGACGCAGAAAGCTGCCAACACTCGTCCATATCTTTGAAAATAGAAAAGGATATTTGCGATAGAGGCGGCAATGAACTGGAGGGAGGTGGCCACAATCGCGATGGCGAGGTAGACGTTGTCGGTCTTGGGTTCACCAGGGTCCTTGCTGATAAGAGGTATTAGAAAGAGCGTTGCCACCGCAAAGGCACCTTGGACCAGGATGAGGCTCCGAAGTTCAGCGGAGATGTCGTGGGTAAGCGTATACCGAAGGCGAGTGATCCTATGACGGGGCAGGTGACCAATTCCATCCACAAGGCGCATGATTCTCGAATGGAGGATGGGCTCGAGACTTATTATGTAGTAGACCAAGCCGGGAACGATACTGAGATTGGCGATAAAGCCAGCGTAATCATAGGGAGGATAGAGTTTGAAAGGAGTTCCCTCAACCAGTGTGCCGCGAGTCGCCCAAAAGAGGATTTTGTCGACCCAAAATGAAGCGTAGTACCCCAAGCCAGCGGCGCCCAGCAGGGCGAGTTTTTTCCAATCCGCCAAGTTCTGTGTTTGAGCTTTGGTCAGCGCGAACCGGGGTCTATGAGCTCTGCACGCGAGTACCGTCAAAGTAAACGCGGTCAAACATTGCCCAATGGCGTAGCCCAGAAGAGCACCCGCATCGCCCCAAGACCGGGCACATAGCCACGCGAGGAACGAACCAACAACGATACCTCCCGCATAGGCGGCCAAAACCCTGCCGTACCACTGTAGAAGCGAGGCGATGAGCATGGCAAACCACAGAGCGCTGATGCCGGAAAATAGAAGTACCGCGCCAGCTCGAAACATGACGGGAGGGCCTGCGACAGGGGTCAGCAAGCCGGCAAAAGGGATGGCGATGAGAGCGGTAACCGCCATAGCCACGAGTACGTATTTGATATAGAGACCCACAGCCTCACGCTTGAGTCGCAGATAGAGCAGATCGCTGACCAGCCTCGAAAAGATATAGAGCGGCGCGCCGAGCAATATCAGGGATGCCGCGTAGTTGACGATAATGACGGCCATAAAACGGGAGCTATCGACGGCGAGATTGGCTACGAGAAAGCGCGAGAGGAAACCCAAGCCCACAGCCGCGGCGATCGAGGGTCCGGCGACGATAAAGGCTCCCGCGGTCACCGATTGGATCATGCCCGTGAGCGTGCCCCGGGAATAGAGCCGCTTGAGGGTAAAACCTATTCCTGCCATGGACGTCCGCTCGCAAGTCGAGCATAGATTTTACGATAGGAATTGGTTAAATCCCCACGATTATACCGCTGTGCCACCACGGAGCGGCCGCGCTCACGTAGCGCTTCTATGCGATTAGTATCTTGAAGCAAGTTTATGACGTTCTCCGCTTGGCGCGCAGGGTCCTTGGGCGAGGACAAGAGTCGCTCATCATGGTCGAGCAACTCGGGTATGTCCCCCACCGCAGTGGAAACGCAGGGAATGCCCGCCGCCCAACCCTCGAGTATGACGAGGGGCTGAGCCTCACGCACGCTCGAGAGCACCAAAACGTCAAGGAAAGAATAGTACTCCTTGACATCGGCACGCCCTGTGAACGTTAGCCTGTCATCGAGCCCCAGACTCGTCGCGAGGCGGAGGCATTCCTCATAGTAGGTTTGATCCTCATCGGTGGGTCCGATTATCCAAAAACGGGCTTCTGGCATGCGGTCCGCGACAATCTTCGCCATTACCAGGAAGGACTTGATGTCCTTGATGGGTACGATTCGCCCAACCAACCCAATGTGAATGCCTGGTCGAGGGCGACGCGGTATGGAGGCGAACCGCTCGATGTCGATCCCGTTGGGAATCACTAAGCATCTGTCTTCGTTTGCTCCGAGCTCGATTTCCGCCCGTCGATTCTTCTCAAAGAGGGTCACGACGAGATCCGCATGCGAATAGCACAACGCCGCGAGACGGGTATACGCCTTCGACCACATGTCTCGCTGGTAGCCGCGCACGAAAGTAGCTCTCCTGATCTCGAGTTCACGCTCTTTGTGGTAGAGGCCGTGTTCAGTGAGCATGACGGGTTTGCCCGTGCGCGCCTTGGCAGCGATGGCAACCAGACCAGCGAGCCCGGTGGACACGGTATGATACAAATCCGCGGGGGGTAGATCAAAGGAAAGCGCGTTGAAGATGAGCTGATGGGAGGCCGCTAAACTCCAGTAGTATTCCGCGAACGGGAAAAAGGGGTTGCTCTCGGAATTCCGTGAAGTAATGAGATTCCAAGCCCATGATCGTTTCCCAAAATCAGGTCCAAGCCTATAACCCGTGGGGAGGCTCCTGAGCAATTCCATTGCCGAATCTTGGGTCGATCTGGACGCATCATGCATCGCGAGAATTCTCTTGCCGAGCTTGAGCCTGGCTCCGAGCGGGAGCGATTTCTGATGAGGATTGGGCTTTGAAAGGACATAGTCACGATGTTCTACGACATTTTGGGGGAGTTCATAAGCGATTTTCAGATATGGCGAAGGAGATATTGAAAGAATCGAAAACTCAATTTCGGGAAGATTTCCGATGAGATCGTGGGCCCATGCGCTCACACCTCCCGTAACATAGGGATAGGTGCCCTCAAGAATCATGCAAACCCTCACATCTCCTCCCATTCCCCGAGCCAGGTACGGACCTGGCGAGCCAGATGCTCTGGCAGTTCAAGGTCATGTCGGAAGGGTTCGAGCAGTCGAATCATGGCTGGAAAATCACGACGCCCGAACAGTACCTCGAGCATGCACATGGTGAACTCGGGGCTGTGCGGGAAATCCCTCAAGCGCTTTTTGATCAAGCCTTCCGCGGGAGCGTACATCCCCAGGATCATAAGTATTCTAAACAAGGGAATTGTGTCTTCGATTCGCAGTTGACGACGACCGAGGACTTCGATATATAAACCCAGCGCCTCCCTCATATAAAAGGTCCGCATTGTGTCTTCTGAAAGAAGGCCTTGATGATAGATCGAACGCGCGAGCAAGCTCGCGTGCTCGGAATTGTTCGGATCTTTGCTCAGAAGCTTCCTCTGGCCATCGATCATGTCTTCCATCTTCGTTTCGAGTTCACCCAAGCACTCCGCCGCGAAATACACTTCGTCGACGTCTTCGCTTTCAAGGTGGCGAGCGAGCGCGTATTTGAGTATGAACCTCGTCTCGATGTTGAGGTCCGGTCGGGAGATGATCCTCTCGAAATCAAGCTGCTCAAAATCTCCCTCGCTCAACGCCCGAGTCGCGACCGATAGCGCGATGAATTCGGAAAACGGCAGTACTCCGTCGAGTGCCGCGGCAAGGGCGGCGTGAGCGGTGCGAGGTTGGTGATTCGTCGTCGTGCCGCGATATCGATCGAAGGGATTCATAGACGAGACCGCTGCTGTTCAAGCAGTCCCGCGGCCGCACCCGCAAGGACGGCACCCGATCGAATCCCCACCCCGAGCGTGGCAATACCAATGAGCGGCTCGACGCGCACGAGATCCCGCCCCATCTTCCAGCCGCTCGATCCGACACGACCGAGCATTTCAAGCGAGAACTGTGCCGCGCCATCTCGATCCTTCCCCGGGAAGACGATTGCGATGCCCAGTCCCGAGTCGGCCCGGAATACGCGGCACTCGTCGGGGAGCGAACCCACCGCGCGGCGCGCTAGTTCTTTAACCAGTT
This sequence comes from Rectinemataceae bacterium, assembly GCA_049317365.1. Classification (GTDB taxonomy): domain Bacteria; phylum Spirochaetota; class Spirochaetia; order Treponematales; family Rectinemataceae; genus CAIJMU01. The sequence continues at coordinate 14,242 of JBMOIK010000061.1, forward strand.
CGTCGGGCTTGAGGTCGGGATATCGCTCGAGGATTAGAGCTGCATTTCCCAGTTCTATTATGAGAAAGCTCAAACTTGCACTGGTGATATGGGCCTGCTCGATAGCGTAGTCGAGGTAGGCGATAATGCGGTCGGACCTGGCGAGACCGGTCGTCGCTTCGATAGAATCGGGTCCAAGTATTCGTTCATCTGCCACGGAGGCTTCGAGGGCATCTCGACCTAGATGGATGAGCATAGCGATGAGTCTTTCAGTGAACGCATTGTATTTTACAAAATCGATATCCTCGATGTTCAGGACGGCGATCGGCGTCCCCGCCACGATGATGGGGAAAGCCATGATGGACCTGCCCTCATCAAGGCTCGAGAGATACTGATTGTTCAATAACATTCGGATACTGAAGAGCGACTTGTTACGGGCGACCCAACCTTCGATGGATTCCTCGAGGGGCAGTGGGATCGCCGTCGCT
>JBMOIK010000062.1:0-14636 GCA_049317365.1 Rectinemataceae bacterium
AACCCGTGATGACAAAGGGGGAGAAGCCGTCGCCGGCGTTGCCGTCGGTCAGCGTCACCGCCCGGTCGAAGGTCACCGTCATGCGGTCGATGTGGCCGTCCGAGTCCGCGTCTCCCGTCTCGCTGGCCGTGATCGCCGCGCCTGCGGGAGTGCCGTCGGTCACGGTGACCGCTGCGGTCTGCGTGTTGGAGTTTCCCGGTGTATCGGTCGCCACACCGGCCCCAAAGAAGCTGACGGTCCCCGTCTCGTCCCCGCCGATAGTCGCCGCCAGGGTTGCGACCACCACGGCATCGTTGGCTGTCCCTGTCGCAATGCTTGAAGCGGCGGCGTTGGCCCCGCCCGTCGTGAAACCCGCAAAGACGATATCGGCTGCCGCCAGCGTCGCGTCGGCGATGGGTTCGGAAAACGTGACCTCTACCGTCGTTCGAGTCTTCGTCTGCGCCGAGGCGATCGCCGGTCCCGCCTTGTCCGTCGAGGCCGCCGCTACCCTGTCCTGCGCCGGGACTCCCGTCGCCGTGTCGAGCACGCGTCCGTCGTTCGTGAAGGCGACGTTCGGCGTCGCCGCAGTGTCGAAACCGACGAGCTCGGTCAAAGTGAGCACGACAGTGGTGACCCCGACCGCCCCGTAGTCGCCGTTCGCGACCGTATAACCCGTGATGACAAAGGGGGAGAAGCCGTCGCCGGCGTTGCCGTCGGTCAGCGTGACCGGCCGGTCGAAGGTCACCGTCATGCGGTCGATGTGGCCGTCAGCGTCTGCGTCTCCCGTCTCGCTGGCCGTGATCGCCGCGCCTGCGGGAGTGCCGTCGCTTACGCTGACCGCCGCAGTCTGTTGGTTCTGGTTGCCTAGCGGGTCGCTTGCCTTGCCGCTGCCAGAGAACTGTACGTTGCCCGTCTCGTTGGCGCCGATGGTCGCTGCCAGAGTTACAATTGCTAGAGCGTCATTCGCAGTTGCGCCAGTTCCAAAGGAAATGCCGGCAGCGTTGGCTCCAGTCGTCGTGAATCCCGAGAGGACAAAATCGGATCCCACCAGGCTCGCGTCGGACATCGCCTCGGAGAAGGTCAGCTCGACGGTCGTCCTCGTCTTTGTCTGCGCCGAAACAATGGCAGGTCCGGCCTTGTCGGTGGCCACCGTACCTACTCCCTCTGCGGCGATCGTACCCGCGTTCATGTCCCGTAAGGTGGTTCCGATGTACCGAATGGACGGTATAGCGGAGGTGTCGGGGCTCCCCCCTTCTGTGAGAACCAGGAATAGCTCCGAATCATCTACCGTCGATCCTGTATTGATGGAAGCGACAGTATACCCGGCCACCGTGAACTCTCCTGCCACTGCTGTCGCGTCGTTCATGGAATCGGAGAACACAAGGCGGATCCTATCGATTTTGCCATTGTAGGGGGAGGAATCGACGGTCTCGCGAGCGGTGATGACGGCCACGGCCGGTACCCCATCAGCCACGGTGATAGTGGCAGTCTGTGAATTCTGGTTCGCGGCGAGGTCGGCTGCCCTGTTCGAGGCCGAATACTTCACGAATCCTGTCTCGATTGCACCAATCGTCGCCGCGAGGGTCACGACGGCCACCGTGTCATTCGCGGTCGATCCCGTGGACAGGGAGGTCCCGGAGGCGTTGGCTCCGGAAGTTGTGAAACCCGAGAATACAAAATCGGATCCTGCAAGGCTTGCGTCGGACATCGCCTCGGAGAAGGTCAGCTCGACCGTCGTCCTCGTCTTTGTCTGAGCCGAAATGATGGCAGGCCCAGCCTTGTCCGATGCCGCTGCCGCCAGCGAACCAACGTCGATTGTGGTCGCTGCATCCTTTATCGCAGTACTTGTAGACAATGTGACGCTCGGAGTCGCCCCCGTGTCTGCAGAGCCACCTTCCACCAGGTCGAGGCTGAGGCTCGTCACGCTCGAAGCGGCATAGTCCTTGTTCGCAACTGTATATCCCACGACGACCACTGACCCGAAGCCGTCCCCTGCATTACCGTCCGTCACGTTCACGGCCTTGTTGAAGCGGATTACCAGCCTATCGATCTTGCCGTCCGAATCCACGTCACCCGTCTCGAAACTGGTCGCCGCCGCATTCGCTGGTATGCCATCTGTAACGGAAACCGTCGCGGTCTGCACGTTCTGCACTGCAGCGAGATCGACCAGACGGCTGGCGGCGGCTATCCTGACGTTTCCGGTCTCGTCGCCGCCTATGGACGCCGCGAGCGTGGCCAGTACGACGGCGTCGTCCGCCGTCGAGCCCGTCGCTACGGAGAGCGCTGCGGTATTGGCAGCGGCAGTCGTGAAGGAGGAGAATACGAGGTCGATCCCAGCGATGCTCGCATCCGAGACTGGCTCGGAAAACGTCACCTGGACTGAGCTGGGAGAATAGGTTGAGGCCGAAACGATCGCTGGACCTGCCTTGTCTGTCGCAGCGGTAGCGGTGCCCTCTGCGATAACATAGGCTCCTGCGCTGGGGGCGCGCAGCGTCGAGCCAACATAGCGAACGTCGGGTACAGCAGCAGTATCCCCTGCTCCCCCTTCCGACAAGACGAGAAAGAGCTCGGCATCATTAGCGGTCCCACCGCTGTCTATGGAAGCGATCGTGTATCCGGAGACCGTGAAACCTGAAGTCTGGGCTGTGGAGTCATCGACAGCTGCGGAAAAAACCAGGCGTATCCGATCGATCTTTCCATTATACGGCGAGGAATCGACCGTCTCCCTCTGAATTATCGCCGGAGCTGCGGGTATGCCGTCCGTCACACCGACGTTTCCCGTTTGGGCGGAACCGGAGCCGGAAGGGTCGTAGACTGCGTTGGCGGCCGCTAGGTGGACGTTTCCCGTTTCGTCGCCGCCGATCGCGGCTGCCAGCGTCGCGACCACAATGGCATCATTGGGCGTCGAGCCAGTCGAAACTGCCGAGGCTGCGGCGTTGGCACCGCCCGTCGCAAAACTCGAGAAAACGAAATCGGCTCCAGCGAGCGAAGTATCGTCGATGGGCTCGGAGAGGGTGATTTCGACGCTCGTCGTCGACACAGTGCGTGCGCTCAGGATGGAGGGACCGACCCTGTCGGAGGCGGCGATGGCGCTCTGGGTCGGGAGGGCCTGGGGAGTGCCGTCGTTGTCGGTGACGCTACCGACAGCAGCGCTGTAGGAAACAAGAGGAGTCGCATCGCTCCCGAGCACGCTGTCCGTGAACGTCACATAGATATAGTTATTGTTCGCTACGTCACCGTTCGTCGTACTCGAAAAGGCAAGGCTCGAAGCCCCGGATATGGAAAAACCGGCCGCCCCGGCAGTGATTGAGGAATCCTTGATCGTCTCGCTGAAGGTCAGCTTCACCGCGTCCAGGAAACCGTTGTTGTTGAGATCAGCCGTCTCCCTCGACACGATAAAAGGAGCTGCGCTGGTGATCGTGAAATTCTTGTCGTCGAGTGCCGCGTAGGTGGCCCCTCCGTCCCAGGATAGTTCCAATTTGCCCGTGGAGGCAGAGCCGAAGGTCTGGAGTTGGAGGCCCGAGACAATGAGGGTTTGTCCCGCGGAGAAGTTTGTTCCCACTGTAATACAAAGCGTCCGCTCGGTACCTGTGTCGGGATAACGGACGGTGGCCCCCGGATCCATACTCGCGTTCGCCGAACCCGTTCCCGTGAGGGTTGGAGTGATGGTTGTGACGAAGGCGCAGTCGAGCGAAGAGGGTATGCGTATACGGAGATCGTTCGCAGTCGTAAAGTTGTTGGTCACGGGGGAGTTGGTGATAGTAATCGCGGGTATGGCGGTCGCCCCGGCTCCGGAGGCTGCGCTGAAGTTAGACGCCGAGGATATGGTCGGATCGGGGTTGGCGATAAAGGAGACGCTCGTGGTCGCGACGCTTGCACTCCCGAAGCTGCTCGATCCGCCCGTGCCGTCCCAGTATGCTGCAATCGTGCTCGTTCCCACGCTCGACCGCTTCACCTTGACCCAGCCCATGCCGTCTGTGTTTGTTGCGAGGAGGTGAGATGCCGCGTTTATCGAGCCCGCCCCCGTACTCGTGCTCGAGGAGTCGATCGTCCCCCCACCGTCAATTGTCACGTAGAGATTCCGGGCGTAGGGCAGAGGACTCCCGTCGACATCCGCTATCTGGAGCGTAACGAGCTCGAGATCGGTACCATTCGAAATCGCGACCCCGTCCGTGGCCGATACAACTGCGCGATAGGGATCGGGTGGCATATAGGAAGAAGCATACGTACGCAGCGTCCCACTATCAGTACCCGTAAACCAGACAACGGATGTATCAGGATTAGTGCCGGTGCCGGACTCGGGAATCACAAGATGCCAGGTACCATTGGTCTGCCCCGTCACGGTGTACGATGACGTGACCTCGGAACCACCGGCGCCAGTGAGATTCGTGGCAATTGAACTACCGCTCTTGTTGTAGAGGGTTGCCGAATACGTGTTGTCAAAATCATAAAAATGCCGGGTGATACTTCCCGACTCGCTATCGGGCACAAAGGGGTAAAAATCCCAACTATAACTCGAACCACGAGTCTGCAGGTCTAAGGTCCATGCATAGGCGAAGGCCCTGACCCCGCTAACGCCTGTGGGTGTGCCGATGTTGCTATACGAGGAGTCAATTCTAAAGCCGTTCTTGTTGCCGTTGCCAGCCGGTGCTTGGGCCACAATCTTGAAATAGTATTTGTTGCCGATATGCTCGCCCTGGCTCGGGGAGACACCAGAAAAATAGTACCAGCCCGACTGGTTCGTGTATCTCTTGGTTTCGAGTAGCGTCCCGGTCTGCGCTTCCGCAAGGGATCCGAATGTCACTTGGCGCGAGACAGAGGAGGAAACGGCCCCGCTACCCCCAATAAGATGGTAGTCCCAGTTGCCGCCAGTGCCGCTGTCGGGAAAAGTATTCGTGCAGCCTGGGTTGTCAATAGCAAAAAAAAGAGTCGAAGTAGTTGTATCGGGAACTTCAAAAAATACAGCCATGTAGACGTCTTGATCGCCATTTCCTGTTGTTCCGGTAGTCTGTAAATAGTAGGCCGTGCCTGCCGGAATTTGGCTCTGCCCCCAGGCCCCCATCGATTCAAAAAAAAGCAAAGCGCAGAATATCAGCAACGAGCGAGGAAAGAGGTGGTTCCTGCTACCGAATGACTTCGGGCTCATATATTTAAAGGCTCCACTACTCTCCGCGAGAGGGGGACGATGCGGAAATGCCACCGGAGCACCCGACTCTGGCGAGAGCAAAAGGCGACCGCTCCGCACACGCCCATTCCATAGAGAATATTCCCCACAGACTGACAATTGTCAGGGAAGGTAGCGACCAAGCTCTTGCCACATAGTGCAAACACTCCACACACTATATAGCCCCTCCCCCTCATTCATCCACATCCGAAACCATGCCAAATATTCCTTCGTTACAGAACTTTTTCCACTCCCAAACGCAATCAAAGCGAGGCCTTGTGGGCGTTCTTTCTGCAAAGGAGGAACAAATGAACCGTTACCCCTCGAATTCGGCTCCCCTTCCCCTCGCGGGAAGCCCGCCGCGGCCCCCTCTGCCACCAGGCTTCCTGTCATTATTGCTGGCCTCACCGCCTCGGAAAAGGCCTACTGGGCGAGGTCCAAGCACAGGTCGCAGGCAGCGCCGGTCTTAGGTGCCGCCATCCCGCTCATGCTTGGCTTCATCATGCTGGCTATGGGCTCCTGCAGCAAAATTCCTGTTTCAACTGACGATACAGCCCACCTGACCATGTCACTCGGTGCTTCATCCAGGGCCTTTGCCCCGCCAGCAGCGGAAATAGCCAAGTATCGGATCGCGGCAGTGGGACCGGATGGCCTCAGCATGGATTCTGAATCGACAGCGACCGTGCTCAGCCTCGACCTGGTCCCCGGAGAATGGACGATTACTGCGGAGGGTCTGGCCAGGGATGACCGTCGTCTGGTCTCAGGATCGGTAGTAGTGAGGCTCGCGCCCGGAGAACGCCAGAGCGCCACACTCGTGCTCTTGCCGGAAGGAGGGGCCGGAAGTCTTGTCCTCACCTGGTCGAGCAGGGGTGATCCCGGAAGCACGGTGCGACTCGAAGGCTCCCTCAGTTCGACAAATTCGGCACCCATCGCGCTTGCCGCGTCAGGAGCCAGCGGGTCCCTGGAATTCGCGGATGTTCCTGCAGGCTCCTGGACGCTTGAAGCGCGCCTTGTGCGGGATGGGGCGAAGTTAGCTGGACTCGCGGATTCCATCCTCATCGTTTCGGCCTGCGAGACAAGCGCGATCCTCGTTTTCGAGCCTCCGCTCGCCCGCCTGGCACTGACCTTTGTCGGTCCGAGTTTCAAGGCCGAGACTGCCGTGCTCGATCCGCCGGTCCGCCGAGTGGCGATCGGGGCTGAGGCGATTTTTGGATGCAGTGCAAGCCTCGGATCTGGGGCGTGGTTTCGCGATGGGAGTCCCGCTTCGGGCAGTAGCGACCGCTTCCAGACCTCAGCCACAATCGAAGGTGTCCAGCGCATCGACTGGGTTTCCGACTCGCCCTTCGCAGCGCGGTCAGGAAGGGCCCAGCTCATTGTGGGGGCGAGCACGGCCTTCGGGCCATATACCTGGGATGAAACGATCGTGCGGGCGGATCTTGGAACGGCGGCTCCGGCCCGCGGCCTGGATGGCTGCCGCGACCTTGCCTATTCGGACGACGGCCAATGGCTCTTTGCTGTCGGCAAGGACGGATCATCGGTTTCAGTCTTCGCCCTGGCCGAGGGCAGGGCCCCTACTTCACGCTCATCCTGCGGCAAGACGGAGTTCCCTGCCCTCGATGGAGCCTCGCGCTGCGTGCTGGTTCCCGGCACGGACACACTCCTCGTGCTTGCCGAAACGGCATCCAGCCTGGTGCCGATAACTGTTGGAGCGTCCGGAGAGCTCGCGCCGCAGGCTTCGCTGAATTCGGCGGAGTTCGCATCGGGACGAGGGCTCGTGGTCAGCCCCGATGCGCGCCATGCCTGGATTCCCAGCGAAAACAGCGACACGATCATGATGATCGACCTTGACGCCGATGGATTCCCCCTCGCAGTCCACAACGCGGCCAGGTCAGGGGATCCTGGTCTCGAAGCCTTCGATCGTCCTCTCTGCATTGCGATTTCAGAGGAGGGGTCCACCCTTGCCGTGGGTACGGCCGGCGATGACGCTCTCTACCTTTTTGCAGTCGATCCTGCTTCAGGAGCCCTCAGTCTGGTCTCACGCATCGGGAAGGAATCGGTCGCCCCCCTGGCCTCCCTCTCCGACCCCATCGATCTTGCCTTTTCCGGAGCCGCTTCGAGCCTGTTTGTCCTTTCGTACTACGGGAAATCGCTCATCAGGTTCGACAGGAACGGATCGGGCATCCTGCAGCCAGTAGCTGTCGCGAAAAGCAGTGTCGCGACCGCCCAGGGCTTTGACTATCCCAAGCGCCTCGCCCTTGACCCGGGCGCTGCACGCCTGGTCATCGCCGGCGGTGGAACGACGGACGGCCTCTCAGCCTTTGACATCAGCTCGCCAGCCGGCCTGCTTGCGCTGGGTAGCATCCTTCCCGGAACGGGTGACGGCTTTCCCCTGCGCCCCTGCGCCCTGGCGTTTTCTCCAGGCGGCGAGCAGCTCGCGGTCAGCCTCCCCGACGAGGATCGCCTCATGCTGTTTTCCAGTCCCGCCTCGCAGGGAGGAGCTTTGACACCATAGACAATGATTTCAAGCTCTGATTGACAGCTGACAGAATCCGGGCCAGGGTGGGTCGAATCTGCGACCATTCACGGGAAGTGCCGCAACTTCCCAGCGCCAGATCGCGTCAAAGACAAAAGATGTCTTGGCGGCATCGCCCTCCCTGAAGTCCCGGGAGATGTCCAACCTCGCTGCCTGATAGGAGCCGACCATGTACACCATCAAAGACTACATCATTCCCGAAATCGTGGAAAAAAGCTCGGCCATGTATGGGAAGCGACCTGCCCTCGGGATGATCGGGAAGGAAGCGGTCCGCTACGAAGAGCTCGAGCAGCGCACCAGGAGGGTAGCAGCCCTCCTCGGCCTTTTGGGCATCGCAAAGAGAGACAGGGTAGGCCTCGTCAGCGAATCACGGCCGGAGTGGGGCATATCCTATTTTGGAGCCTCGCGGAGTGGCGCCACCCTCGTTCCGCTCATGAACGATTTTACCCCCGAGCAGATGGGTAATATCCTTGAGCATTCAGGGGCGAAGGTCCTGCTTGCCTCCCGGAAGATGTACCAGAAGGTCGCTGCCTTTGTCGGCACGCTTCCGGTAATCGCGGTCGACGACCTAAGCATTCTCGCCGGGACTCCGGCCCTGGGCGATCTCGACGCTGCCACCGCCGCCTGGAAAAAAGTGGAAATCGCTCCCGACGACCTGGCCTCCATCATCTACACGTCGGGAACGACAGGAAAATCCAAGGGCGTCATGCTCACCCACCGCAACCTTGTCTGGGATGCCTTCCAGACCCGACACGTCATTGTCGTCAAACGCACCGATGTCTGGCTCTCCATCCTGCCCCTTGCCCACGCCTACGAGTTCACCATCGGTTTCCTCATCCCGATCATGCAGGGTTCCTCGATCTGGTATCTCGACAAGCCGCCAGTCGCGAGCGCCCTGCTTCCGGCCATCGCCGCAGTCCGTCCAACCATCATGCTCACCGTCCCCCTCATCATCGAGAAGGTGTACCGAGGAAACATCAAGCCCACCCTCGATGGAATGAGCCTCTACAAAAACCCGATCCTGAAGCCCGTACTCGAGCGCGTCGCGGGTATCAAGCTGAAAAAAACCTTTGGTGGAAGGCTCAGGTTCTTTGGAGTTGGTGGGGCGCCCCTCGCCGAGGATGTCGAGCGCTTCCTTCGCTCCGCGAAGTTCCCCTATGCGATCGGCTACGGTCTCACCGAGACTGCACCCATGCTCTCAGGCTCTCCACCCTGGCAGCAGGGCTTCCGCGCAACCGGTCCGGCCATGCCGGGAGTGGACATCAGGATCGTGAATCCGCACCCAGAAACGGGCGAGGGGGAGATTGAGGCACGGGGCCCCAATGTATTCCAGGGTTACTACAAGGACGAGGTAAAAACCCGTGAGGTTTTCACCGAGGACGGATGGTTCAAGACCGGTGACCTCGGATTCCTCGACGGAAAAAAGCGCGTCTGCATCCGCGGACGAAGCAAGACCATGATCCTTGGAGCCTCGGGCGAGAACATCTACCCCGAGGACATCGAAGCCATAATCAATTCATCGCCCCATGTTGCCGAGTCACTGGTCTATGGCGATGAAAACGGACTCACTGCCCTTATCAACCTGAAGCCCGAGGTGCTCGAGGATCTCGAAGCGCGCTTCAAGGACGGAGTCGAAGAGGCTGGATTTGCAGCTACAAACGCGGCTACAGCTGCCGGGCAGGCAACGGCCAAGCTTCTTGAGCTCATCCGGAAGGAGGCCAACCTGAAGCTGGCAGCCTTTTCCCGCATCGGCAAGGTCGAACGCCAGCCCGAGCCCTTTGAAAAGACCCCGAAGCAGAGCATCAAGCGTTTCCTCTATCCCCAGAAGAAAAAGTAGGACAGGCGATTGCGGCAGAGGAGTCTCCGCCGCAATCAGCTTCGCCAAGGCAGCATCATTTCGCATAGCAGTCCATCGAAAGCGTCAGTCCCGATGCATCCTCTGCTTGTCCACCGCTACGACACAGGTCCCCGAGGCGCGGCAGACCACGATGGGCTCGTCCAGGTAGTCGGCAGCGCTGTCTGAGAGATCAGGACGGGGAGCGACCACCTTCCTGGCCTCGAATTTCATGCCCCGCGAGGACTTCCCGACCCTGACAATCTCGCCAACCGCCTCGATGAAATCGCCCGCGAACACAGGAGCCAGGAATTCCACCTTGTCATAGGCGGCGAAGAGGCCCTCGTCGCCGTCATGCCGTATGAGGAGCTCCGTCGCCACATCGCCAAAAAGCTGGAGCATCTTCGCACCGTCAACAAGATCCCCGCCATAGTGGGCATCATGGGCGCCCATCCTGATCCTGATCATCACCTGTTCACTCATCAATTCCTCCCCCTGCGAGTACTCCATCATCACGGCTTCAGGAAGGGGCTGACCGCACCGTCTTCCATCCACCCCGCCATACTAGCCCAGGATAGCCCATTCAAGAAGCTGTGGCGCATCAGCCGGAGGACCCAGAATTGCATGCTGATTTTGCGCTTCCTTGACCACCATTCGGCAGGATGCTAACCTCTTGAGTCTTTCCATACCTTCAAGGAGGCCACAATGCCCGTCAATCTCAAGGGACGCAGTTTCCTCACCCTCAAGGATTTCACGAGCGAGGAAATCCGCTATCTCCTGGATCTTTCCCGCGACCTCAAGGCCAAGAAGCGTGCGGGCATCAAGGGCGAGCTCCTCCACCGAAAGAATATCGTCCTCATCTTCGACAAGGCCTCCACCCGCACCAGATGCGCCTTCGAGACCGCAGCCTGGGACGAGGGCGGCAACGCCACCTTCCTCACCAATTCGCAGATGGGAAAGAAAGAATCCGTGGAGGACACGGCCAAGGTCCTCGGCCGCATGTACGATGGCATCCAGTACCGGGGCTTCTCCCAGCAGCTCGTCGAAGACCTTGCAAAGCACTCGGGCGTTCCCGTGTGGAACGGCCTCACCGACCAGGACCATCCGACACAGATCCTGGCCGACCTCCTGACCATCGAGGATCATGTCAAGAAGCCCATCAACAAGGTGAAAATGGTCTACTGCGGCGACGCGCGCAACAACATGGGCAATGCCCTCATGATTGGCTCTGCCAAGATGGGCATGCATTTCGTTGCCCTTGCACCGAAGGAACTCTGGCCCAACGAGGCGCTGACCGCCGAGATGAAAAAGGTCGCCGAAGGAACGGGCGGGAAGATCGAGTTCTTCGCAATTGATAAGGTCGACGAGGCCTTGAAGGGCGCCGATGTCCTCTACACCGATGTCTGGGTATCGATGGGCGAGGAGGCCAAGTTCGAGGAGCGCATCGGGCAGCTCAAGGCCTACAGCATCACCATGGACTTCATTAAAAAGACCGGGAATCCCGACGCGATCTTCCTCCACTGCCTGCCGGCCTTCCATGACACCGAGACCGAGGTCGGCCGGGACATCGAAAAGAAGTACGGACTCAGACACATGGAAGTCGAGGACGCGGTGTTCCGCTCCCGTCACTCGAAGGTCTTCGACGAAGCCGAGAACAGGCTACATACGATCAAGGCCGTGATGGTCGCGACCATCGGGGACCTGTAATTCGAAGGAGTGAGTTCATCCTTCACTCCCGCTGCCAAAAGAATCAGACAGGATAACAGGATGGACAGGATCAACAGGAAAAGAGAAGGGAAAATGGAGCATTAGTACCTTCCATAAGGACTGCGGAAAGCCCTCTGGCAACGGGGGGGCTTTTGCATTCCAGATAATAGGGAATATGCCGGATCGGGCAGCGTCCAATGCCGTTACTCCCCAAACACCACAAGCATCTTCTTCGCCCTCGTGGCCGCCACAAACCGGAGTGCCGCTTTCTGGTAAGCATCCTCTTTCTTTTCACCAGGATCGAGACTTGTCTCAAGGTTTGACTTGCTTGAATCCAAGAGGAAGCAAATTCCTGGCTGCTTCGGGCGCCTTCAAGGCCTCCGAAATATAACGTAATGCCGCGAGCAGATCCTCTTCCGCCGGTTGGGTAAAATCGACACGATTTATCAGAATTCTTGTTGTGCTCGAGCATCGGCAAATGCAGCAGCCATCGGACGAGTCTTGCCGGCTTTGTCGGCTTCCAAGCCTTCGTCCAACAGCCTATAGAGCTCCAGTTTCCCGGCCAGCAACTCGTAGGTTTCTATGCTCATGACAGCCAGGTCGCCCTGCCCATTCTTGGTGATAAAAACCGGCTCGGGATCGAGCTCATCCGGCTCTAAGAGATCGGCGAGACAGCAATAATCCCGTTTGCGGAAACCAAGAGGCTTTTTCAGCGTCTCATGGAAGCGCCTGAAGTTCCTGATTGTGAGCTTTGCCACATGACGGCTCCTGTCTAGTTTCCGATGATTTCATCGAGACCTTCCAGAACTTGATCAAGGATCCGATCGTCTAGCGAGGCAATCTTTGCGCCGATCCGCTCTACGGCAAGTGTCCTGATCTGGCTTATCTTTATCCACGATCTCTTGGAAAGCCCCTTGCTTTCCACTTCCAGCGTCAAAGGGAAGCCCGCCTTGGGCTCCTGGCTCGTCAAGGCTACTGCGATCACCGTGCCGGACCTTTGGTTGAAGATCTCCTTGCTCAGGATGAGCACGGGTCTGTTGCCGGATTGCTCATGTCCGATAGTCGGATCGAGATTCGCCTTGCGGATCTCCCCCCTCAGTATTCTGGCCATGAATCCTTCTCGCTCCCCAAGCCTTCCTCTGCGAAGCTTTTTTCCTCGTCTGGATCGAGCTTGTCACATTCGTCACGGAGCCGATTCCGTTCCAGCTTGACTATTTTCTCATCCACAGCCTCCTGGATCGCCCGGCTCCTGTTGGGATATTTCTTCTCCCTGACAAGCCGATCAAGGCGAATGAGGGTCTTCTCCTCGATGGTGATAGCTATCTTCGATGCTGCCATATCGTCCTCCTAGTATGATAATACGTCATACTATTGTCTTCGTCCAGTCTCATCGCTCTCCCACCCTATCCCAACGCTGAGGCAAAGCGGCTCACCGCCTTTCCCATGGAACCGAAGGCCATTTCCTCGGGCCTGACTGAGTCAATCCGGCGCCACTGAAGAGCTGCCACCTCGTCCCTGGCCTGTGGCTCGGGATCGCTGTCAGAAAGCTCCAATTGGAAGAAAAGGTCGCAGGTATCGTAGTCGATTCCCTTGTAGGGGTAGCGGTTCGGGAAGGAGTACAGGAAGACAAGGCGCTCCTGGGCGACGGAGAGTCCCAGTTCCTCGAAGAGTTCGCGGGCGAGGCCGGCGACCGCTCCCTCGCCCGGATCGACAAAGCCTCCCGGAAGGCCCAAGCGCCCCTTCCCTGGGTCGCGCTCCCGGACGGTGAGAAGGAGTTCGCCTCGACGTGTAACGAGGCAGGCTGTGGCGCTGGCCACATTCATGTAGAGGGTAAAGCCGCAGTGTGGGCAGTTGATCTTCTTCCCATCGGACCAGAGCGGCGCCGGCAGGCCGCAGTCAGGGCAGAATTTGAAGGGGTTGTCCTGCATGCGGCCAGTCTAGCGGCCAGGGGCTCCGAATGCCACTGCCCGTCCGCAGCTCCTGCAGCCCGCCCGCCTGCGGCTTGTAGCTCCCCTCGCCGCCGATTACAATCGCTGTGACATGCTCAAGGAATACCAGAGCCTCCTCCCCTACCTGCGAAAATACAAATGGCACTACGCCGCAGGAATTACCGCCGACATACTGGTCGATGGCGGCAATATTCTCATGCCCCAGTTCATCAAACACGCGATCGACCTTGTCGCGACGGGCAAGCCCGATTTCAAGGCCCTGCTGGCGACGCTGCTGTGGATGGTGGCGCTCGCCACAGCCATCGCCGCAGGACGCTTCCTCTGGAGATACTTCATCCACGGTTCCTCCCGCCGCATCGAGACCGAGATGCGCGACAAGCTCTTCTCGAAGCTCATGGACTTCTCGGGTGACTATTTCAGGAGGAACAAGACCGGCGACCTGATGGCACGCGCGACCAATGACATGGGGGCAATCAGGCAGGCCACGGGCATGGGCTTCATCACCTTCATCGACGGTGTGTTCATGTCGACCGGCATCCTCATCGTGATGGTGGCGAGCGCGCCCCAGACGGCCCTCCTCACGGCCATCCCCCTGCCTTTGGTCACACTGCTGATCATCATGTTCGGCAGCCTCGTCGGCCCCCGCTTCAAGCTGGTCCAGGAAATCTACTCACGGCTGTCGGAGATCGCGCAGGAAACCATGGCGGGCATCCGCGTGGTCAAGGCCTTCGTGCGCGAGGAACGCTTTGCCTCGCTGTTCGCCAAGACGAACGACCAGTACCGGGACGCCTCGATGTCCCTCGTCAGGGTTTTTGGCTTCTTCTTTCCCTTCATCGCCTTCCTCTCGGGGCTGACTACGGTGATCCTCCTCTTCGCCGGTGGAGGGGCGGTCATCGAGAACCGCATGAGCCCCGGCGAGATCGTCGCAATGCTGGCATATCTGGAGATGCTCATCTGGCCCATGATGGGAGCGGGCTTCACGGTGAATACGCTCCAGCGCGGCGCCGCCAGCCTCCAGCGCGTCAACGAGGTCCTGCAGGCCGAGCCGGGGATCGTATCGATCCCTGGTGCTTCGCAGGAGGCTCCGCGAGGGGACCTCGAATTCCGGGGGCTCAGCTTCAGCTACGAAGGCGCGGCCTCGCCAGCCCTCCACGACATCTCATTGAAGCTTCCCCGTGGTCTGACCCTCGGCATCCTTGGGCGGGTGGGATCGGGGAAGTCGACCCTCCTCAGGCTCATGCCGCGCCTTCTCGAACCCGAGCCGGGAATGATCTTCGTGGGAGGGCTCGACGTACGGGAACGTGACCTGCACGCGCTCCGCGCAGCCTTCGGCTACGTGCCCCAGGACTCCTTTCTTTTTTCGGCGACCGTGGCCGAGAACGTCCGCTTCGCCCGCCCCGACCTCGACCAGGAACGCTTCGCAAGAATTGTCGCAATCTCGACGATCGACCGCGATGTGGCGGGATTTCC
>JBMOIK010000063.1:0-14626 GCA_049317365.1 Rectinemataceae bacterium
CCCGAGCTGGAGGGCTGCGAGAAGGGCATTCATATCGAGTTCTCTCACTGGGCCTTGATGTACGGCGAGCTCTCCCAGTTCCAGAAATCTTCGGCGATCTGCGTCCCCCTCCCGGGCCGTACCCTCCAGCCCGCTGCGGAGCGAGGTCACGCTCGCTGGATAGGCAAGCTGCGACAGGCTATGATCATTGGTGGTCGATGCTTCGCCATCCTGTCCCTCGAGGAGCCCGAGATGCGAAAGCCGTCTTGCCTGTTCCTTTGCCTGTTCTTCATCCTCTCGCTCGGCCTTCCGGCGGCGATGGCGGCCGAGGCTCCCCCCGGTTTCGCTTTCAACATGGCCTTCCTGAAGTACGACAAGGGCACGTACCAAGGCTTGGCCTTCGCCAGGCCCTTCACCCTGAAGGACGGGGACCGCTTCCAGCTATTTTTCAACGCGGGTTCCCAGGCCTTCGCTTATGTGCTGTATTCCGAGCCTGGCGGCCGACTCTCCCTCCTCTTCCAGTCCTCGCTCGTCGCCGGCAAGGACAGCTACCTGCCCTCGGCGACTGATGGCTACAAGGTCTCTCCACCCGCAGGTACGGAGCGCCTTTTCGTCATCGTCTCCATGGAACGGCAGGCCACCCTCGAGAAGGCCATCGCGGCCATGGGTTCCGGCGATTCCGGCGCCCGCGCGGCAACGGTGATGGACGAGATCGCCAGGATAAAGCAGAGCCTCGACACCCTCGCCGAGCTACCCGAGAAGCCAGTGCCGATGGGAGGGGTCACGCGGGGATCATCGCCGATCACCGCCAGCCAGTTCAACGGCCAGAAGACCTATGTCAAGACCATCCGCTTCGACCACTGAGGCCTCCAAGACGGGACCCTGGGGCAGGCGCCTGCCTCCCCTGCTCTTCCTCCTCGCAGTCGCAGCCTCGGTCGCGGGCCTCGGGCAAAGCATGGACAGGGACCTCGGAGACCTCTTCGTGCGCGCCCGCATCGCGATCTCCCCGCTTGCGCTGAGTCCTCGCATCGTGCCGGTCGATCTCGACGACAGCGCAGAGCGCAACCTGGGCTCCCGGGTCGACGATCGCGGCGCCTTCGCTTCCCTCCTCACCGTGCTGGGCGAGGGCAGGCTCCGTGGGGCGATGGATTTCCTCTTCCTGGGGGCGAGGGACCCTGCGATCGACAGGGCGATGGCCGAGGCCGCCGGTAGGATGGACGTCCTCGTGCTCGCCGTCGTGCCCATCTCGAAGGAGCTGTCCAATTTTTCCGGCAAGGCCCTCGAGAAGGAGGATGCCGTCATCCTCCGATCCCGTCTCTGGCACCCGCGGGTTGTCGACGCCGGTCGGATCCCGGTCGCGGCCACCTTCCTCATGCCGAACCGCTCCCTGGCCGAAAAGGCGAGGTTCCTCGGACACATCGCCGTCTCCCCGGACTCCGACGGCCTCTACCGGCGCGTGCCCCTGCTCTATCGCTGGGAGGACGGCTACCTGCCGTCATTGGGCCTGGCCCTCGCGGTGGCCGACCTGGGTATCGACCCTGCCGGCATCGAAGTGAGGGCGGGCGACTGTCTCGTCCTGCCACGGCCAGGCAGGCCTCCCATCCTGATCCCGATGGACGACCACGCAGACGCATGGATACCCTGGCCCGGCTTATGGAACTCCGGCTGGAAGCGCCTGCCGCTCGACAAGGTCGTGGCCGCCGCCGCCGACACGGCGGCCTTCGACGGTCTCATCGGGCAGTGGGACGGCAGGCTCGTGCTTGCGGCTGACCTCACCACGACGCACAAGGATTTCGGCACGACTCCCCTCGAGTCGGTCTACCCGCTCTCGGGCATCCATACCAGCCTCCTCAATGGCATCCTAACGGATACCTTCTACCGCTCAGCCTCCTGGTGGCAGAAGCTGCTGTCCGCCCTCTTTCTGCTTGCAGCCGTCGCCTTTGTCGCTCGCTCAAGGCGCGATTGCCACCTCCACCTGGGCTTCGCAGTTCTGCTCGCCGTCCTCGCCATCGGAACCTGTGCCATCTGGTTCCTGGGACTCACCCTGCCTTGGTTCTCGGCTCCTTCCCTCGGGATCGTCACGGCATGGCTGGGAGCCTCGGCCCTGCGCCTCTTCCGGTCCCACCAGGAGCGGATCCTCCTCGAGAGCGCCCTGAGCCGCTACTTCCCCCGCGCCCTCGCCGTCCGTGTCCTCGGGGAGCGGAGGGCCGACCTCAAGCCCGAGAGCAAGGAGCTCTCGATCCTCTTCGCGGACATCTCCAACTTCACCGGCTGGAGTTCGGACAAGAGCCCGGAGCTGGTGCACGAATTCCTTTCCAATTACCTCGATTCGATGTCAGCGATCCTCTTCGAGCACGGCGCAACGGTCGACAAATTCATGGGCGACGGGATCATGGCCTTCTTCGGCGACCCGGTGGAGCAGCCGGACCACGCGGCGCGCGCCCTCCGGGCGGCTCTGGCCATGCAGGTCCGGGCGCGGGAGATCGCCGCCGAGTGGAGGGAGCGCGCCTCCATCGACCTCCGGATCCGCATCGGCGTCAATTCGGGCCGTGTGATCGTGGGAAACCTCGGATCGAAGAGCCGCATCGAGTACACGGTGATAGGGGCCGCAGTGAACCTCGCCCAGCGGATGGAGGGCAACGCGCCGGTCGGCGGCATACTGGTCTCGTCGGTGACGCGGGATCTCGCGGGAGCGGGCTTCGTCCACGGCGGCGTCATGGCCGTCAAGGCGAAGGGCTACGACCAGCCCGTCGAGGCCTACGTGCTCGAGGGGGAGGTCGGCACCGCCCCACAAATCCTTCCTGCGACCGCTACCTGACTTCATCGAACAAGACAAGGACCTCTTCCTCTTCCAGGGCGCGGTCGTAGATCCGGACGTCGTCGATGGCTCCCGTGAAGAAGTCGATCGGCTTCAAGGACCCGGCGATACCGTCGTTGTCGACGTCCGATCGTCCCAGGTAGAAGGGACTGTCCTCCGGCACCATTTCGGCGACCGCTTTCTGTCTGGTTGCCAAAGCGCCATCGATGTAGACAGATGCCTGGCCACCCTTCATGACGAAGCAGGCGTGGATCCATCGACCTACGTATTGCCTGTCGAGATCGGCCTTGGCCAGGCGGTCGAGGGAGACCGAGACCTGCGAGCGTCCGTCGTTGAAGGCAAGGTCCATCCCTCCGAATTGATAATTCTCGCCGAACATGAAGTTCCAGATGAAGCCTTTCTGGGCACGCTCGACATAGTTGTTCCAGTTGGATATGAGGGGGCTCCGGGTCATCTGCACCTTTGGGCTGGAGCTCTTAGTGAGCCTTTCCATGGAGAACCACAGCGAAGCGCTCATCTCCCGCACGGGGTTCTGGAAAAGCCTGCCCATGTCGATGCAACTAGTACTTCCATTGAAATAGGCCGCACGTGACGCCTGCCCGAAGCGGTCGCTGCCGAGCATCACGTCTACCACCTTGCCGATGCGCCGCTTCACGGAGTCCTTCGTATCACCGTTGAAAAGCCACTCGCTCACGAGGCCGTTCCGTGGCGGAGGTGCCGGAGGAACCGGGGCAGCGACAGGGGTGGACTCGGGCGTCTCATCGAGCAGGGCCAGCACCTCATCCTCCTCCAGGGCCCGCTCGTAGATCCGGACGTCGTCGATGGCTCCATCGAAGAAATCTATCTGCTTTCCCTTGTCGTCGCGGTCAATCTCGCATTGGCCAATCCAGAGCGGGGAATCCGGGTCGGGAACCATGGTCGCCGTGACGCTGCCCTTCTGTTCGACGCTTCCGTCCAGGTACATGACAGCCTTGCCCCCCTTGACCACGAGGCAGGCGTGGACCCAGCGATCCTTCAGGTCCTTCTCGAAGGCGTCGGTGGGGGTGACAGGACTTGCGAAGCTGGTCTCGGACCTGCCATCGCAGGTCGTCACATCGATGTAGGCATGGTCCAGCTGTGGATTATAGGCGAGATCCCAAAGCCATCCGCGTTGCGAGCCCTTGATCCACCGGTTCCAGTTGCTGAGCAGGGGGCTTCGCGTGAAGTACTTCTGGGTCCTGGTGAGCGAGGCGAGCTCGAACCAGAGCGAGACGCTCCAGTCGGTCATGGGCTTGGTGAACACCGGTCCCAGGTCGATACCGCTTGTCGTGCCATTGAAGCAGGCGGCGCGCGAGTCCCTGCCGAAGCGGTCGCTGCCAAGCGTCACGTCGACAATCTTGCCCGCGCGACGCTTGACGGAGTCCTTGGTGTCGCCGTTGAAGAGCCACTCGCTCACGAGACCGTCGCGAGGGATGCCCCCTGCCAGGCCCTGGACGGGAGTCAGGGCGGTGCCCGGGGCCTGGTGGGAAAGGACCAGGGTCGCATCGGGGTAGGGCTTCCAGGAAGAATCGTGGTAGCTGTACTCGAGTCGGTCGCCCGACTTCGCAAAGCTGCAGAAAACCTCTTGGCTGACCTTGTTGCCCGTATTGCGGGAATCCAGCCATCCTATCCTGAGAGAGAGGCGGCCGCTCTCCGGCCCTGTGGGGACGAGATCCTCGATGGCCATGGTACCAGCCTTGAAGGAGCCGGTCGGGCCCTGGTCGATCCAGTAGAAATCGAGTGACTTCCCCGTGAAGACATAGTGGTGGTCCAACCAGCCTTTGGGTCTCGACGTGATGATCCAAGCGCCCTGGAGGGCGGAAATCAGGTCAGCAGCAGTGGGGAGAGGCAGGCTTGCAAGCGCTTGTGTCGGCGTTTTCTGCGCGACGGGCGCCCCCGCGAGCCAGGCCGACTTGAAGAACTGGTTGTAGATGGCCGGCACCTGTTTGTTGTTGCTGGCATTGACGACATCGGCACCAGTGCGATTGAAGACCTCCTTGATCTCGATGCCCGGAGTCCTGAGATGCTTGAGGAGCTGGCTCGTGAAAAGCCCGTTTCGTCCGTCCCCGTCCTGCGCGACGGAACCGGCGCTCGTAGCATAGGCGATGATCGAGCCGGGAGGCTGGGTGCCCACGACCGACAGTCCCCGGTTTCCGCCCCGCGCCCAGCTGAAGGGGTTGTCGCGGCAGGCGTCCAGCACGACGACGTTGAGGCCGTTCCCGGCCTGCTGGAGGGTGTCCAGGACGGACTGCGCGGCCAGGGCCTTGCTCTTCAGGAAGGCCTCGCCCGCGATCTGCGCGTCGGCGGGGATCAGGTAGTTGATGCCATTGGACTGGATGCCGTGGCCGGCATAGAAGAAGAATCCATAGGAGCCCGGCGATTGCCCGAGCTGGTTTCCGAGGCGGATGACCCCGGCTTCCATGTCGCCGAGGTTCGCGTCCTTGAGCAGGTCGACCTTGAAGCCGAGGCCGCGCAGGGCGTCGGCCATGTCGCTGGCGTCATTGACCGGGTTTTTCAGCTTGGGGATCGACGAGTAGTTTCCGTTCCCGATGACCAGGGCGAAGCGGTCCTGGGCAGGGAGAAGCTGGGCGACCGACAGAAGGACAAGAAGAGCGAGCAGGAGGTTCCGGTTCATCATGGCCTCTTACGATAAAATATGGCTGATTATTCCCGGGGGTGCCATAGCCAACTATAAGAATCGCAAACGCAGCGGGAGTGCTCCCCTGACGATGCGGACTCTCCGTGCCATTTGACGTGGGGCAGGACCAGAGATACCATGACCAGTGATCCGAGAATGGAGATGCACCTGCGCCGATCGCTCCCGATTGGACCGAGGGCTTCTCTCATTTGCTCGATACCGGCACGATCATTCATCAAGAAGAAATACGGAAGTACCCATCGCACATTTGCTAGATGATCTATCGAAGTCTCAAAGCTTGCTTATCGGCAGCTCCTAACTTCAACCGCATCGTGTCCACATATGTCGGACCGCGGTTCCTGTTGCTTTGGCTTCCTATTCCGCAGTGACTACGTCTAGCCGACGTTGCCTACTCTTGATGATGGCGGACTCCGCGCAGCTTGCCATGTCGAGTATGCAAGGCGCCAGAAGGCGATACTCCACGAGAGTCCCATGCTTTTCGTCTTCGATCAGCCCAACATCCTTCAGCTGCGACAAGTGCTTTGACGCGACCGATTTTTCTATGCCAACTTCAGCGGCTAACTCGCAGACGCACCAAGGCCTGTCCTTGAGCTTTTCCAGCATGAAGAGACGCATCGGGTGAGCGAGGGCTTTAAACATCTCTGCCTGCAGGGCATATCGCCGAATTTCTCGTTGAACCATGAGTAAAGGTTGCAATGTTGGGCAACAAAAGTCAAGATCACCTTGACTTGTTTGTGCCTTGTTGCCATAATTTGCAACAATGGAGGTCGATATGAAGGTTCAGATTCTAGGATCGGGTTGCGCCAAGTGCAAACTACTCGAACAGCACGCCCGGGAGGCCGTGGCCGAGCTTGGCTTTGAGGCGGAAGTGGTCAAGGTCCAGGACATCGAAACCATCATGGAGATGGGCGTCATGTCGACTCCTGCCCTCGCGATCGACGGCATCGTGAAGAGCGTGGGCCGCGCCTTGACCAAGGACCAGGTCATCGCCTACCTCAAGGGCGGAAAATAAGATGCCCTGCGCCTGCGGCAACGATGCTGAATCCACCTTGCTCTACGCTTGCTCGGGAGCCGCCAACACGGGCCTCCTCGCCGATCAGGTCATGCGGGCCCTCAACCGCGACAAGGTTGGCGACAGCACCTGCCTCGCGGCCATGGGGGCCGATCTTTCCGGTTTCCTTCTGTCCGCGAAGAACGCGACTCGGAATATCGTCATCGACGGCTGCAAGGTCGGCTGTGGAGCCAAGATCTTCGAGAAGAATTCTATTCACTACCAGCATGTCGTCATGACCGACTATGACGTACAGAAGGGCACGACAGCGATCACGGGTGAGCTTATCGAGGCGGTTGCCGAGCGCGTTGCCGGGACGCTGAAATAATGTGGCAGAAAACCGTGGATTGGCTCGTCTACGGCCAGATTGGCCTGTCGCCGGAGTCACCCCTCGGTTCGGCTCTCGACTTCTTCATCTACGACACGGTGAAGATATTCTTCCTCCTCGTCGTCATCATCTTCGCAATTGCCTTGCTCCGAAGCTTCTTCTCCCCTGAACAGACCAAAAAGGTACTCGAAAAGGTTCCTGAGTTCGTCGGCAACATCCTCGCCGCACTCCTTGGTATTGTCACACCCTTCTGCTCCTGCTCCGCCGTGCCCCTTTTCATAGGCTTCATCGAAGCGGGAGTCCCCCTCGGAGTCACCTTCTCCTTCCTCGTCTCCGCTCCAATGGTCAACGAAGTGGCTCTTATCATGCTCTGGGGTCTATTCGGCTGGAAGATCGCCCTCCTGTACATCGGAAGCGGCATCGTCGTGGCCATCGTGAGCGGCTTCGTGATCGGGAGGCTCAAGCTTGAGAAGTGGGTCGAGGACTACGTCTACAGGATCCACTCGGGCGAGGCTGTCATCGAAGCCATGGGCTGGAAGGACCGCCTCCACTATGCATGGGGCTACGTCGGAGAGATTGTCGGCAAGGTCTGGCCCTACGTCCTCGTCGGCATTGCCATCGGTGGCTTCATGCACGGCTATGCCCCCGCCGACCTCCTCGCGAAGTATGCCGGCCCCGGCGTCTGGTACGCCGTACCCCTCGCGGTCCTCATCGGCGTCCCACTCTATTCCAACGCGGCAGGTGTCATACCGATAGTAAAGGTCTTGATGGAAAAGGGCATGGCGATGGGCACATCCCTGGCTTTCATGATGGCCGTCACGGCCCTTTCCCTGCCCGAGGCCATCATCCTGCGCAAAGTGCTCAAGCCGAGGCTTTTGGTCCTCTATTTCAGCGTTGTGGCGATAGGCATCATGCTAACCGGGTATCTGTTCAATGCTGTCATAAAATGAGCGGTGATACGAGTGCCGCCATGCCGGGCAAGAAAAACTCCCACGCCATCATCTATGCCCTCATGTTTGGGCCCTTCTTTTCGATGTTCGACTCCGGGCTCGTCAATGTCGGCTTGCCGGTCATCGCGCGCGACTTCTCGGTAAACATGCAGGCAGTCCAGTGGACGGCTGCGATCTATCTTCTCACCATGTCCGCCCTCCTTCCTATCTTCGGTTCCCTGGCCGACGCATGGGGCAGGGGTCGGATCTACAACCTCGGATTCTTCACGATCTCGATCTTTTCCCTTCTCTGCGGGTTTGCGCCGAATCTGCCGGTACTCATCGCCTTCCGTGCCCTCCAGGCCGTGGGCGGAGCCATGGTGATGGCCAATGGCATGGCCATCGCGTCGGAAAGCTATCCTGCCTCGGAGCGCGGACGCAATCTCGGCATGCTCGCCTCGATGATGGCTATCGGAAGCATCGCCGGTCCCTCGGTCGGCGGCATCGTGATCGGCGCCTTCGGCTGGCGAGCGGCCTTCTACCTGACCTTCATCGTCTCCTTCGCCGCCTTCGCGACGACCTACTTCACCATCCCGAGAGCGAAGAAGGTCGGAGCTGGTCGACATCCCTTCGACTACATAGGCACGCTACTCCTCATAGTCACGATCTTTACCTTCGTGTACGGAGTCTCATCCCTGGGCCGTGGAAGCAGCTCGAAATCCTGGACCTTAATCGCCCTGGCCATCTTCGTGATGATAGGACCCGGCTGGCCTTCCTCGCGAGTGCGCGCTGGGTCTACTGGGGTGCGGCGATTCTGGGTTTCTTGGGAGTCTATGTCGCATCGCTTCGTTCGAAACCCCATGCCGAAATCGCTTAGGGTGAGCTTGGCTCGCTCCATGTTCGCATCGAGGAGACACAATCATGACCATCAAGGAAGCTTTCGAAGCCATGAGGATATCAGGGGCGGAGATCATGGAGACCATCGCGGTGGCTCGGTTCGCGAAGTCGGCCACAGAGCTTTCCAACTCAGCCCTGGCCCTCGAGTGGCTTGCCACGCAACCCGGGCAGGCGCGATGAAGCGCTGGGCTCCCATTGTTCTCTTGGCCCTCATCGTCGTTGGCTGTTCCAAGACCGTCCCGACAGCCAGCAGTTCCGGTACTGCCGCCATTGCCAGGAATCGCGCGGCTGTGGTCACCTTCATCGAACTTGGCTCCGTCGAATGTGTTCCCTGCAAGGCCATGCAGCCGGTGATGGAGGAGGTCAGGCAGAAGTACGGGGATCAGGTCGATGTTGTCTTTCACGATGTGTGGACCAAGGAGGGAGAGCCGGCTGGTCAGGCCTTCGGCATCAAGCTGATACCAACTCAGGTCTTTCTCGACAAAAACGGCAAGGAGTATTTTCGGCACGAAGGTTTTTTCCCCGCTGAAGATCTCTTCAAGGTCCTTGAGCGTGGTGGCGTGAAACTGTGATCGACTCCTTTGTGGCCTCGGTCGCGACAGCCCTTTCGCGACCGGGGGCCCTCTCCTTTGGCGCCGCCCTTCTCTGGGGCATCATGAGTGTGGCATTGAGCCCCTGCCACATGGGTTCAATTCCCCTCATCGTCGGGTTCATCAACAACGGGAAGAAGGCGTCTCGCGCTCGGGCCTTCAGGCTTTCTCTTCTCTTCGCCTTCGGTCTTCTCGTTACCCTCGCCATCCTGGGTTCCATCGCCGCCTTTGCGGGAACCCTTTTTGGCAAGGTTGGATTCATCCCGCGTCTCTTTGTCGCCATCTTTCTCGTGCTCTGCGGACTCTGGCTCATGGATGTACCGCCCCTGTCCAGGATCAGCTTTTCGTCGAATGCAGCGCCCGCGAGGCGCGGAACCCTCGGCGCTCTTTCCCTCGGCCTCGTCTATGGAGTGATCCTGGGACCCTGTTCCTTCGCCTTCCTGGCTCCCATGCTGGGCATCGTGGCCACGGCGGGCAGTGGCAATCTCTCCTTCGGCATCGGACTCATGGTGGCCTTCGCCATCGGCCACTGCGCTGCCATCGTCGCGGCGGGTACCTTCGGGGATGCGGTGCGAGCCTTTCTGTCCAGGCGTGGATCTGGTGCGGCCGCAACTTGGTTCAAGCGGGCCTGCGGAGCGGTTGTCGTTGTTGCAGGAATCACACAGATGGTATGAATCCTGAATCAGCTCAGCCGAGGAGTCCCCATGTCGGAGCAGCATAGCCATTCATACGATCATGGCCTTGGCATCGATTCCCGACTCGAGGCAATTGATGAAATGGCTCACGCAACCGCAGACCAACTCGTAGTCGCTCCAGGTGCCACGCTTCTTGGCTCGAACGAGGCCAACCTTCTTGAGGACGGTCAGATGTTTGGAAACAGTAGTTTTATCGGATCCGATCGCCTTGGTGAGATCGGCGACGGTGCGAGGCTCCTTTTCGAGCAGCTCGATGATGAGAAGGCGCGAAGGATGGGCCAGGGCCCTGAGGAGCGCCGCTCGATGTTCCAGACGATCCCTTTGTTTAGCGGTCATGGGCATCCTGGGCTTCCTTGTTGGCGAACAAGCCAATGATACTTGACATAGGTGGCCTCTAGGCCAACAATGCCTGCAGATCGCCCTTATGTCAACCCGAATGTGCAGGAGCGTATCATGCCCGACGGAATCACAAAGCGACTTTCCTTCCTCGACCGCTGGCTTACGCTTTGGATCTTTCTTGCCATGGGAGTCGGGGTGCTGGCTGGAGCCCTGATCCCCGGCGTCGCGGCCTTCTGGGACCGACTTTCAGTAGGCACGACCAACATCCCCATCGCCATCGGTCTCATCCTGATGATGTACCCGCCCCTGGCCAAGGTGCGCTACGATGAGGTCAAGGATGTTTTCAAGGACAGGAAGGTCCTCACGCTCTCGCTGATCCAGAACTGGGTGATCGGTCCCATCCTGATGACGGCGCTGGCAATCATCTTCCTTCGGGACAAACCCGAGTACATGGTAGGTCTTATCATGATCGGGCTGGCCCGGTGCATCGCCATGGTCATCGTCTGGAACGAGCTGGCCAAAGGCGACAATGAATACTGCGCTGGGCTCGTCGCCTTCAATTCGGTCTTCCAAGTACTTTTCTTCTCCGTCTACGCCTGGATCTTCGTGACCCTCATCCCGCCCCTCTTCGGACTGGCCGGGAGTGCGGTCAATGTCAGCATCGGGGAGATCGCCAAGAGCGTGGGTATCTACCTCGGCATTCCATTCGCTGCTGGTTTCTTGTCCTGGTTGGCCCTTCGAAAATGGAAGGGCGAAACCTGGTACCGAGGGTCCTTCATCCCGAAGATATCCCCCCTCACCCTCGTGGCCCTCCTCTTCACCATCCTCGTCATGTTCAGCCTGAAGGGGGAGAAGATTCTTGCCCTGCCGATGGACGTGGTCCGGATCGCCATCCCCCTCCTGATCTACTTCGTCGCCATGTTCCTCATCAGCTTCCTGATGAGCAAGGTTATCGGAGCCGACTACGGGAAGACGGTGACCCTCTCCTTCACCGCGGCGAGCAACAATTTCGAGCTCGCCATCGCCGTCTCCGTGGCGGTCTTCGGCCTCAGCTCCGGGCAGGCCTTCGCCGCCGTCATCGGCCCCCTCATCGAGGTGCCGGTCATGCTGGCCCTGGTCAACGTGGCGCTGAGGCTGCAGAAGGGTTTCGCCAAAGGATGAGCCTGGTCGTTACCACAATGCACGACACAACTTTCTCTGGATGGGTCGCTTGCCGGCAGGCCCTTCTCGCCATGCCGGAAGGACCTCTGCCGATGCCGCTTTGTATAGCGGCTGCTTTCGTCGTGCCTGGATAATGGTGCTTGCTCCATGTGTTGCCGACTTGAATAGGATACGGGTGATCGCACATATCGATGGAGACCTGACACCTGTCTTACCTTGCTTGAACTCAGTGTTGCCACATCCATCCTTCACGCCGGATACAGAGATCCTGACTTTTATGGATGACCACACGATAATGGCCCTATAACTCAGGCGCATTACGATTGCTTAAGCGGATGAGATTGTGGATGCTTGGCTAACGCTCGAGAGGATTCGACAATTGGTCGAACGGACCTGGGCTGACCGCGCGCATATAGCCCCCTGTTTCGAGACCCATAGGAAGATGCCAGCCCTGGAAATATTCAGACGCTTGCCTGGCAGCAATTGTGGCCAATGTGGCGTGCCGACCTGCTTGCGCTTGCTACGCAAGCCTGGATGGGTACGATGTCACCTCGCCTTTGTCGTCCTGTATTTGACGAAGATGGAAGGTTCACCCATCTCAAGAAACCCCTGCTTGAGATTTGTGCTGGAATGGGCCTCTCCGGCCTCATTCAAAAAGAGTAACCAATGACGAAGGTACTTTTTCTCTGCGTTCATAATTCCGCTCGCAGCCAGATGGCGGAGACCTTCCTCAAGAAGTTCGGTGGCGATCGATTTTAGGTTGAGAGTGCCGGTCTGGAGCCTGGCAAGCTCAACCCCTACGTCGTGCAAGCCATGGCCGAGGTTGGGATAGATATCTCCGGCAATCCCACGAAGAGCGTTTTCGATCTTT
This sequence comes from Rectinemataceae bacterium, assembly GCA_049317365.1. Classification (GTDB taxonomy): domain Bacteria; phylum Spirochaetota; class Spirochaetia; order Treponematales; family Rectinemataceae; genus CAIJMU01. The sequence continues at coordinate 12,336 of JBMOIK010000063.1, forward strand.
ACAAAGCCAAGACGGTCTTCCAGGTCGTCGTCACAGTATGCTCGAAGGAGGCGGCCGAGCGTTGTCCGATCTTCCCAGGGCTCTCCGAAAAGAGCCACTGGCCCTTCGACGATCCTTCCACCTTCCAGGGTAGCGACGTTGAAATCATGATCAGGGTGCGGAAGGTTCGGGATCAGATCGAGGCCGCAGTCAAGGAGTTTACCGCATCGCATTGAACGAGGTTCTGTGCCGGTATACGAGGAATATAGAGGCGCCTTGCTCCGAAAGGAATCACTGAAGCAATTTGAACTCAGCAAAGACGACCGCTTAAGGTCCTGCACGTATTCGCGGCCAATGATCCTTCCCTGTCGGCGCCGATGGTAAATTGCCGGAATTAGCCGACGAGAGTTTGCCGGTTCCTGTCCAACAATCAGGGGCCGACCTCTGGTAGCATGGTGGTAGTCACACTACCAGGAACGGAGAGGTTCTTTCCGGAGCGAAGCCAGCGATAGGCTACCTCGCGCGATGCGGCCTTGCTCGAAGGTGGGAACTCCTCTGGATCGAGGGCGAGGGTATCGAGAATGGTCCAGCGGGATTTGCCTGGTAAATAGGCGTGCGTGTCGGAGTCGCGGAACTGGACGTAGTAGGTGTAGCGGCCGACAGAGACGCTCCGGCGCTTGTACAACGAAAACCAAGGACCGTGCCATGGGAACGCTCCAGATAAAATCTGACATTTTATCTGACACTCGCTCTAAACAGCAGGGTCCCCGCTCTCAAGGGTCACCGTAAGTACTTTATTAGAAAGTACTTAAAAATCGGGCTGAGTGGATTTGCCCTACAGGCCTCAGCGGTCGGGCAGTAGCCCGAACCCCTGCTTGACGCTCCGCTAGACTTCGTTCGGCCTTCCGGGCCGCCTCCGTGCCTCGATGTGCCATCCATGGACCATCGTCGGTTTTCGCGCCAACGCTCCGCTAAACTTCGTTCAAATGATCACGCGCGGTCGGGCAGTAGCCCGAACCCCGGGTCGGCGCTCCGGCGTCGGCTTCGCCGAACTCAAATCCAATCAGCCCGCCAAATGACAAAAGGCGCCCTTAGGCACCTTTTGTCTCGTACTCGGGCTGAGTGGATTTGAACCACCGATCTCTTGGTCCCGAACCAAGCGCGCTAGCCACTGCGCTACAGCCCGTTTTGAAAAAAAGCTCCGTCGGGGGACGGAGCTTGCTGACCCGCGGGTCAGTACGGGAGCGACGGGGCTTGAACCCGCGATCTCCGGCTTGACAGGCCGGCGCGATAAACCAGCTTCGCCACGCCCCCGTGTCGTTGCCGACGAAGTGGGACTATAAAGACAGGAGGGGCTAAGGTCAAGTGGGAAGGATAACCGCCCCGGACTTCTCATCGTTCCGCTGCATGGGCGCGGACTGTACTTCAAGGAGATCGCCGGGCTCGAAGGGGCTGTCTTCGTGATGGCGGCGAAGGAGGGTGTAGCCGAGGTTGCAGCAGCCGTATTGGCCGATAAAGCCATCGGGCAGGGGGAAGGGCTCCGAGACCACACGCACGAGAATGCCGTGGTGGGTAGCCCGGGCGCGGCGCTCTTTCTCGCTGGGGTGCAGATTGGGAGTCGGGGCGGCCAAGGGACGGGCAACGATGCCGCGGGCGGCCCATAGGTATGAAAGCACAGCCCGCTCCTTGGGGAGGCCCGCCTCCTCGGAGCGCTCGCGGAGCCAGGCAGGGGCGAGGTCGGTATCGACGCCGAAGTGGCACCAGGGAAACTTGTCCCGTTTCTTGGGCATCACGACGGGGTGGAGGTGGTAGCGCGAAGGCGCTACATTCGGGTCGCCACGGCTGGGGCGGGGCGCCTGATCCTGGGGAAGGAGCTGGCGGAAGATGCCGGGCAAGGGACAGCTGTAGGCGTGGGGGCAGGGACCCAAGGGGGTCGCACCCTCGGCGATGAGGCCGGCGCGCAGGGCTGTAATGAAGGCGCCAGAACGGGGATCGCCGGGTTCCATGATGAAGAGACTGCCATTCTCCCGCAGGTAGGACAGGATCGTCCGGGTAACCTCGAGGGCACGCTCGCCTATGGGAGCCTTGTCCTTCCAGAAAAACTCGTTGAAGACATTGGCCGCGGTCAGGAGGTGGGCCTTTTCAGGTAGCTGGCTGCCAAAGCCCTCCTTGTGAAGCTCGAGCTTCCAGGGTGGCAGGGCAGTACCCGCGCGCATGCAGAGGTTTTCGAAGATCATGAGACCGGTTTCCATGATGCGCTCGACGCGGTCGATGCAGTGGATGGTCATCGGCACTTCCCGGAGTTCGGGGCG
>JBMOIK010000064.1:0-14573 GCA_049317365.1 Rectinemataceae bacterium
CTCCGGGGAATCCTGCGGCACGCCGTTGAAGTAGGCGCTCGCGGCAAGGTTGCGGTAGGGGTCAGCGTGGATGGGGAACTGGTAGGTGATGGAGTCGTCGCGGCCGTCTCCCCTGGTGGAAGAACCCTCCGGTCCCGATCCGACGACATAGTGAACCTCGCCTGAATGAACCACCGGCGCGCCTGGGGCCTTGGCCTCTGCGATGGAGAGCACGGGCTTCAGGATTTCGTATTCGACGCGGATGGCCGCGAGGGCGGCGCGGGCCTCTCTGGATGTCTCGGCAAGCACCGCCGCGACGCGGTCGCCGACAAAGCGGACCTTGCGGGGGAACATGCGCTGGTCGTGGGGGCTTGGCTCGGGGAAGCCCTGTCCCGCTGTCGTATAGACCTTGTCGGGGCAATTGAAGGTATGGACGACGGCGACGACCCCGGGCATGGCCAGGGCTTCGCTCGCGTCCACGGAGGTGACGAAGGCGTGGGCGTGGGGACTTCCGAGTACCTTGAGGTGGAGGGCATCGGAGGCGACGCGGTCCTCGACAAAGGCGCGCTCGCCCTGGGCCAGGTAGGCTGCATCGACCTTCTCGCGGTCCTTGCCGACATGCCTGAGGTCGGGCCTGAACTCAGGCTCAGGAAATGCGAGGCACGAGGGATCATCGAGGCGCATGGAGGCGAGGCGCGCCGCAGCGTGGAACTGCTCATAGCCCGTGCAGCGGCAGAGTGTGCCTGACAGGGCATCCCGGACCTCGTCGTCGCTGGGCCGGGGGCTCCGGACGAGGAGTTCGCGGAGGGCCAGGGACACGGCCGGCGTGCAGTAGCCGCACTGGACGCAGGCGGCGTCTATGAGGGAGCGTTGCACGATCGACAGTACTCTGTCATTCGTGTCAGGCTCGACGGCAAGGATCTGCCTGCCCTCGGCCTCGGCAGCAAGAACCTGGCAGGAGTTGACGAGCATCCCGTCGAGGAGGACCGCGCAGAGGCCGCAGGAGCCTTCCCCGTCGCAGCCGTTCCTCACCGAGACGATGCCCTTCCTCCGGAGGAGGTCCCGGAGGCTTTCGCCCTCGCCGCAGTCCCAGGCCTTTTTCCTGCCGTTGAGTGTAAGGCTGACCGTCATCTTGTCGCCCCCTTGTCCGTGACTTCAGCGGCTTCCAGGAAGGCTTCGGAGACGAGGCCGGAAATGCGGGATCGCTTGAACCGGGCGCTTCCACGGACATCGTCGATGGGGGACAGAAGGGGGGCGACCGCAGCCTCGATGGCATCGCGGTCGGGAAGGATCCTGCCTTCGAAGAGCTCTTCAAGTGCGGGGAAGCGCCGTGAATGTGCGGAGACGCCCCCGAGCACGAGCCTCAAACCCTTCACTAGTCCAGCTTCCAGCCGAAAGGCGAGGGCAGCACCGAGGATAGCGATGTCACAGGAGACACGAGACCAGCGTGCGTAGCCTGCCTTGGTACCACTTCGAAGCGGTACGAGGACGCGGGACACCGTACCGCGACCTGCCGGACCAGGAAGAAGGCCGAGCCAATCTTCCAGAGGCAGCCTGCGGCCGTCGAGGAGCTCGAGCGAGGAGTCGAGGGCAAGAAGGGGCGGGATGAGGCTCGAGCAGGATTTGTCCGCCCCGAGGTTTCCCCCGACGGTGGCGCGGTTGCGGATGTTGCGGTCCACCATGCCGAGGGCTGCCTTGCGCAGGGAAGCCGGAAGGGAAGGAGAATCCACCAATTGCTGGAATGTGGCCGCGGCACCGATGGTGAGGGCCGAAGCCAGCCGGTCTATTCCTCCCGGCAATATGGCGCTGACCGCCACAGCAGAGAACCCGAGGCTGCGCGACTCGGCGGAAAGGAGCTGTGTTCCCCCGGCCAGGGCGAGGCGGTCGGCTGCGCCGGCAAGGAGGGAGAGGGCCTCATCTGCATCTTTGGGCCTGTGGAAGGTTGTGACCATGTTCACCTCGAGCCGGACGCCGTGTTCACGACAGGCCAGCCTTTTCAAGAAGCGATTTCGCGACGAGGTTCGCCGCATGGGCGAGCTTGTCCTCGTCGAAGCTGCCGTCGATGCCGAGCACCCGGCCCGCCTCGACGACGATCTTTCCATGTACGATGACCATTTCGGCGCGGTGGTCGTAGCCGCAGAAAAGGAGGGCCGCTGTCGGATCGGAGAGCGCACCTGCGTAGGCAGGGCCGTCCACGCGCCAGAGCGCGATGTCGGCCAGCGCTCCTTCGGTGATGCTCCCTGCCTGCTCCCAGCCCAGGATTCGCGCGCCGCCCTCGGTGGCGATGCGCCAGGCTTCCTTGGCACGGAGGCCTGCCGAACCGTAGCGGACCCGCTGGAGGAGGAGGGCCTGGCGGGCCTCTCCGAGCATGTCGGAGCTGTCGTTGGAAGCCGAGCCGTCGACCGCGAGCCCGACGGGCACGCCCAAGTCGATCATGTCGCGGACCCTGGCGATGCCGGAGCCCAGGCGCATGTTGGAGGAGGGGCAGTGGGCCACCCCGGTCTTCGTGCGCGCCAGGACTTCAAGCTCGGCGTCTTCGAAGAATATGCCGTGGGCATACCAGACGTCGCTTCCGATGAAGTCGCAGTCCTCCATGAGGCGGAGCGGCCGCCGCCCGTAGACCTGCACGCAGAAGTCGTTCTCGTCGGCGGTCTCGGCGAGGTGGGTGTGGAGGCGGACGCCATATTTCCGTGCGAGGGCCGCCGACCGCTTCATGAGCCCTTCGCTCACCGAGAAGGGACTGCAGGGAGCCAGGGCCACGCGGCGCATCGAGTCGGGGGCAGAATCGTGGAAGCGAGTAATTGTGTCTTCAGAATGCCGGAGGATGAGGTCCTCATCCTGGACAACCGAGTCGGGGGGCAGGCCACCGTCCTTCTTCGAGCGGGACATCGAGCCACGGGTCGGGGCAAAGCGGATGCCAAGTTCCGAGGCGGCCGCGAACTGGATGGTGGGAAGGTCGTCCTTGAAGCCTTTGGGATAGAGGTAATGGTGGTCAGTCGTCGTTGTACAACCAGTACGGAGAAGCTCCGACATCGCAAGGAGGCTCGAGACGCGCACCGCCTCCTCGTCGACCCCCTTCCAGACCTCGTAGAGGTAGACGAGCCAGTCGAAGAGCTTTGCGTCCTGGACGGCGGGGAGGTTCCTCGTGAGGGTCTGGTAGAAATGGTGGTGGGTATTGACAAGACCCGGGGTGACCACGAGACAGCTGGCATCGACGACCCGCGCCCCGACGGGCACAGGAATGTCCGCGGATACACGCGTTATGCGATTGCCTTCGACCAGGACATCGACGCCCTCGAGGTCGGGACCTCCGTGCTGGAGGACCCGGAGGCAGTTCTGAAGGAGGATCATCGAATTACCTCGCGACCTCGGCGTTGAAGTCGTCGATCATCGCGTCGAGCTGGCCGACCTGGGCGCGGAGGCCGCCCCAGTAGGCGCGGTGGTCATCCCACTGCGCGCGGAGCTCTGCGACGTCCTTGCCGAGCTGCTCGATCCAGGTGAAGTACTTGAGCTGGTGGATGCGGCGCTTGCCCACCTGGTCGAGCTCAAGGACGTGGTCGATGTCGAGGGCCTGCATGCGCTCCATGTCCCGGTCAGCCTGGCGCTGGTCGTAGGGGCCGCGGTCCCTGTTCATCTCCTGGAGTCGGGAGCCGTACATGGCCATCGAGTCGGTGAACATGGTGAAGACGACGTCGTTCTCTCCCAATTCATAGTGTTTGGCGAACTTGATCGCTCCTGCGAGGTTGCCGACACCGGAGATGCCGATCCATTCGAGCCTGTCCATCGTCGCCGAGGGCACGCCTGCCTCGACCAGGCGAGCGCGCCCGGCCTTCTCGTTGAAGAGCCTGATCATCCTGACCGGTACTTCATCGTCGACGGCTATGACGGCGTCGGTGTCCCGGAGGTTATGGATCCAGGGAATGTGCTTGTCGCCGATGCCCTCGATACGGTGCTCGCCGAAACCGTTCTCGAAGAGGGTGGGGCATTGGAGGGCTTCGGCCACGCCGACGCGGGCGCCGGGGAAGGTATCGCGGAGGTAGGAACCCGCACCGAGGGTGCCGGCCGAACCCGAGGAGAGCACCGCTCCGGCAACATGGTCGCCAGGTCGCGCTATGGCCTTGAAGACCTCCGCCATGGCCGGACCGGTGACCGAGTAGTGCCAGAGATGGTTGGGAAGCTGGTCGAACTGGTTGAAGATCACGCACTCGGGGCGGGTACGCTCGATCTCCATGCAGGCATCAAAGATCTCCTTGACGTTGGACTCGGTGCCGGGGGTGGCTATGACTTCCTCGGCCATGGTCTTGAGCCACTCGAAGCGCTCGCGCGACATTCCCGCAGGCAGGATGGCGACCGAGGGGCAGGCCATGAGGCGGGAGATGTAGGCGCCGCCACGGCAGTAATTTCCGGTGCTCGGCCAGACGGCCTTCTTCGTAGTCGGGTCAAAGCGCCCGGTGACCAGCTCGGGAAGGAGGCAGGAGAGGGCCGCGCCGACCTTATGTGCGCCTGTGGGAAACCACTTGCCTGAAAGCCCCACGATACGGGCCTTGGTTCCGGTGATCGAGGAGGGGAGTTCGAGGTAGTTGACAGGACCGAAGGCCCCGCCCTTTTCCTTGGGCTCGTTGTGCCAGTTGACGCGGAAAAGATTGCGCTTGTTGACTTCCCAGAGGCCGATGTCTTTCAGCTCGTCCTTCACCGAGGCCGGGATCTTGGCCGGATCACGCATCTGCTCGTAGGTAGGAAGGACGATGCCCTCGCGCTTGCAGCGCTCGATGTTCCGCTTGCGTCCCTTGTCGTCTATCTTGAGGTCGATCATGTAAGACTCCTTGTCAGATGCATGTCCGGCCCCGGAGCCGGCGTGTATTCGGTTCAGTACGAGGCGCCGACGGCCAGGGCAGCGTTCTTGATGTCCTTGAGGCCTGATCCTGTCAACAGCACGGCAACGCGCGCCTTCGATCCAAGTTCCTTCCTCATTTTCACGAGGCCGGCCAGCGCGGTCGCCGAAGAGGGTTCGGCGAAGAATCCGGCAAGGGAGGAGCCGAGCACCTGTGCCTCGAGGATCTCCTTGTCATCGACAGTCACCGCGCGGCCCGTGTATTTCTTCATTTTGGCGACGAGGAAGGGACCATTCCTTGGGGCATCCACCGCGATGGAATCGGCGATGGTCGTCGAGGGAAGCGAGTCGAAGCGACCCAGGGCAAGGGCGCGTGCCAATGCGCTCGAACCCTCGGCCTGGGCAGCCCAGAAGCTGGGCATTAGGGATATTTCGCCCATGGCCAGGAGGTCCTCGAAGCCCCGGATGACACCGGCCAGGATGACACCGTCGCCGGTCGGGACGAATACATGTTCAATTGCTCCTTCACCCGCTGCAGCCAGGTTCCTGGCGATCTCGAAGGACACGGTCTTCTTGCCCTCGATGGTGAGGGGGTTGTAGGCGGTGTTGCGGGAGAGGGTGCCGGTCCTGGCCGAGTACTCGAGGGAGGTGTCGAAGGCCTTGTCATAGTTGCCATCGATTTCCACGAGGTCGGCTCCGTACTGGAGGACCTGGATGCGCTTGGCGATCGGCGCGCTCTTCGGCACGAAGACCTTGACCTTGATCCCGGCTGCCGCTCCGATGCAGGCCATGCTGGAGGCGGCATTGCCCGTCGAGGCCAGGGCTATCTCCGTGATCCCGTGCTGCCGGGCAAAGGCTGCCACGAGGAAGCTTGCGCGGTCCTTGAAGGAGCCCGAGGGTTCTCGGGCATCGTCCTTGAGGTAGAGAGCCGGCATCCCGAGGTGGGCCCGGAGCCTGTCGGGGCGCCACAGCGGGGTGTTTCCGACGGGTATCGGTGGAAACCAACTCTCCTCGACGGGAAGGGGAAGGCTGCCCTTCGCGGGAATGGAATCGGGCACGCACTCAAGGACGCCCGAAAGGGGTGCCCCCGGGGCGTTGGCCTTCGAACAGGGCCCGCAGAGGTAGCGTCCCGGCTCGATCGCGTAATGTGCCCCGCAGGAAGGGCAGCGATACTCCCACTTCATCTCGATCAGGCCTTTTCCGGCGTCGCCTCGAGGGCGAAGGGCAGGGCCGCATAGAAGGCAGCGCACTTCTCCAGGTCGTCCACGCGGTTGATCTCGTTGGGAGCGTGGGCCTGGTTCTCGTCGCCGGGACCGAAGCCGATCGAGGGGATCTGGTGGCGGCCGCAGACGGCGACGGCGTTCGTGGAGAAGGTCCACTTGTCGACAACGGGGTCTGTTCCGTAGAGGTCCTTGTAGGCGACGACGCCGGAGCGGACCAGGTGGTGGTCGGCGGGGATCTTCCAGGTGGGGAAATAGAGCTCCTGCTTATAGAGCTTGCCAGTGTAGGCGGGTTGGCTGTACTCGGGCATCCTGACGGTGAACTCGTCCACGCCGGCTTCGCGGAGCTTCTGCTCGACCTGGGAGATGGCGAGCTTGTCGGTCTCGCCCCAGGTGAGGCGGCGGTCGCAGTAGAGCATGGCCTGGTCGGGAACGGCGCACTGCGAGGGGCCTTGGACCTTGATCTGCGAGACGACGATCGTGCCCTTGCCGAGGAAGCCGTCATCGTCAGGCTTGAGCTCGGCGTTGAGCTTTTCGAGGGAGAGGGCGGCTTTCGCGGCCTTGTAGCCTGCGTTCGAGCCACGCTCGGGGGCGGAGCCGTGGGCCGAGACCCCCCGGATGTCGATCTGGATCTCCATGCGGCCGCGATGACCCCGGTAGAGGCGGCAGCTCGTCGGTTCGGTGGAGACGAAGAGGTCGGGAACGAACTTCTCCTCCTCGATGAGGTACTTCCAGCAGAGGCCGTCGCAGTCCTCCTCAAGGACGGTGAAGGCAAACCAGGCGGTGAAGTCACCCGCGTAGGCGAGGGTTTTCAGGATGCCCGCCGCGGCTATCATGGAGGCAGCTCCTCCCAATTGGTCGGAAGCCCCGCGGCCGTGGACGAGGCCGTCCTCGATGTCGCCGGAATGGGGGTTCCGCTTCCAGCGGGCTGGATCGCCCACGCCAACGGTGTCGATGTGTGCGTCAAAGACGAGTTTCTTCTTCCCCTTGCCCACGCGGCCGAGGAGGGAGCCGAGGCCGTCGATACGGATGTCCTCCATGCCGACTTCCTCGCAGAGCTTCTTGATGACCTGAATGCGGTCCTTTTCGGTGCAGCTGTAGCCAGGCACCTTGATCATCTGGCTCAGGTAGCTTGCCGCCTTGTCGCGACGGGCCCTGGCTTCCGCGAGAATCCTCTGTGCATCCATCATGTCACCTCTCTTCCATCCGTTTCCAGAGTCGCGTCGCCTCGGCGCGCGCCTTGGCGCCGATCGCGGCTTGGTCGAAGGCCGGCCTGCGGTCCTCGACAATAAAAGTACCATGTACCATGACCGAACGGACAGACCGTGACGAAAGCCCGAAGGCGATGTGGCCTGCGACGTTGGCTCCCTCGAGGGGCGTCGGGCTCTCGTAGTCCCAGAGCACCAGGTCGGCCTCCGCACCGGCTTCGATCCTGCCGAAGCTGCCGCCGAGATAGGCTTCCATGAGGCGGTTGCCTCGGTCAAGGGCTGACAGGTATTCACCGGGCCACCAGGGACCGCCCGATTCGCGGTGCCGGAACACGGCGAACTTGAATTCCTCGAGCATGTCGGCTCCCATGCCGTCGGTGCCCAGGACGACGCGCTCGTGCCTGTGGAGGAGCGAATTGTAACCAACTGCATTGTTCATGTTGCTGCGGGCGTTGTGGGCAAGGTAGGAACCGCGCCCGTTCATGAGTTCGACCTCGGACTCGGTGAGCCACAGCCCGTGGCCGACGACCGTCCTGGGGCCGAGGCAGCCGTGCCTGTCCATGCGTACCGCAAGGTCGGCACCGAAGCGGTGTCGGGAGTCCACCGCGTCATAGCGGTCCTCGGCCAGGTGGATGTGGAGGCCCCGGCCGCTCGACTTCACGGCATCGCCCAACGCGGCCATGGTTTCCTCGCCGACGGTGAAGCCGGCGTGGGCTCCGATCATGGCATCGACAAGGGGACTGCCGAGGGCCTCGCCGCCGGTCCTCCGCCCGGCGTCCACCTCGGCGGCGAAGCGGAGGTTCTCGCGTATGCCGGCCCGCGCCCCATCCTGGCCATTGCGGTCGGTCGTTTCGTAGCAGAGGAGGCCCCGGAGGCCGATGGTCTCGTAGGCTTTTTTGATGACCGACAGGGAGCCGTCGATGGCCTCTGGGCTGGCATGGTGGTCCACGACGCTCGTGACTCCGCACATCGCAGCATCGGCGAGGCCCGCCAGTGCGCTCGCCTCGAGGATGGGCAGGTCTATCGCGCGGTCGAGGCGCCACCAGAGGTGGTCAAGGATCTGGGCGAAGTCGCGGGAGGGCTTGATGTCTACCATGAGGCCGCGGGCCAGGGCGGAATAGAGGTGGGTGTGCGAGCACACGAGTCCGGGCGAGAGGTAGCCACCCGCGACGCGGTGGGCCTTGGGGTACTTCGCGGCAAGGCCCGCACCGATCTCGAGGATGCCAGGCTTGCCGTCGCCGGGGCCAGCCACCACGACATCTGTCGGTTCCGAGACCGAGGGAAGGCCGAAATTGATGACACGTACATTCTCGAAGATGGTCACGCAGGGACTCCTTCGGCGGCCGGGGCCTGGGCCAGGAGGTAGGGATGGTCGCGGAGGACCCGACGGGCCATCGAGAGCATGCGGAGGCTGGCCGGATCGACGGGGCCTGCGAAGGCATACCAGGCGTCGAGGGGGAGGCTCATCATCGCGGCCTCCCTGGCGGTACGCCAGGAAAGGCTGCGGTCGGGGGCTATCGCGAAGCCGGCCTTGGCGGAGGCGGCGAGGGCCCGCGCGGAAGCGAACAATGCTGCCTTGTCACGCCAGGGTTCCCCTTCCCAGGGGCAGAAGGAGCCGCAGTTGCCGCACTCGTTGCAGAGCGTGTCGATCTGGAGGATCTGCGCACTTGTTTCGTCGGGAGCAGCGGGCATGATGAACCAGGCGCGGTTGGGGCAGACCTCGACGCAGCGCTCGCAGGCCGAGTCACAGGCCAGGCAGCGGCTCGCCTCGCGGGCAAGGAAGCCGGGGTCGGAGGCGTCGAGCGGAAAGGCGATCTCGCCGCGGGAGGCCAGGGCAGCTTCGTCGGGTGGAGGTGGCAGGTAATTCGTCCGCTTCGCTTCGATGCCGGATTCACGCAGGATCGCGAGGGCGGCCGCGCGTCCGTCCGCTTCTGCGGCGATGATGGAGGCGGGGCCGCGCTTGACGTCTCCTGCCACGTAGACGCCGCGTCGGGCGAGGCCTTCCGCGCCTTCGGAATAGGGTTTTCCGCCTGGGACGACGGCGATGCCGAGGCGCGAGAGGAGGGCCGCGTCCGGGGTCTCGCCAATTGCCACCACCAGGAGATCGCAGGGAACATCCTGGGTCTGGTCGGAGAAGACGGGAGCGCGGCGGCCGGAGGCGTCGGGCTCACCTGCACTCATCTTGCGAAGGGTGAGCATTCCAGGCGCGAGGCGCTCGGGGCTGCTCATGTCCAGGAGTACTTCGCCGAGCGAGCCCTCGGCTTCGCCCGAGGCCTTCGCGACCTCGAGCGCCTCCTTGAGTGCGAGCTCCACCTCCTCGAATTCGGCGGGCATGTCCTCCCTCGCGCGGCGGTATGAGACACGGACCGAGGTCACGCCCTTGATGCGGGCGGAACGACGGACCGCATCCATGGCGGTATTGCCGCCACCGGTGACGACGATGTGTCTTGTCCCGGCGAAGCCGCCATCGTCCTTTGATGTCTGGGCAAGGAATTCCAGGGCATCGAGGACCTTGATGCCCGATCCTTCAAGGCGGAGCGCGCGGGCAGAGGGCGCACCTGAGCAGATGATGAAGCGCGTAAAGCCTTCGGCGCTGAGGGTTTCGAGGTCCGTCACCTCGACACCGAGCCTGAAGGAAGCGCCGAGGGCACGGATGCGCTCGATGTCGCGCTGTACCCGCTCCCTGGGGATGCGGAAGCCCGGCACCACGTTGGCAACGACGCCGCCGGGTTCCTTGTCCTTGTCGAAGACCGTGACGGGAATGCCCTCCTGGGCCAGATAATGAGCGGCCGCGAGGCCCGCGGGTCCAGCTCCGATGACGGCGACATGGTGGCCGTATTCGCGGAGGGTCGTTGGAGTTGGTCGGATATGTGCCGCTTCCGAGACCGCGAGCTTTACCTCCCTGATGCGGACGGGGCCCTCGTAGTCGTTGCGGGAGCAGGCCGCCTGGCAGACGTGGTCGCAGAGGGTTCCGGTGATGCAGGGCAGGGGATTGTCCGCGAGGACGGTGGCGAGCGCCTCCTCGTTGCGTCCTTCGGCGGCGAGCCTGATGTACTCGGGGACCTTCTGCCCCACGGGGCAGGCCTCGATGCAGGGAGCCGCGAAGCAGTCGAAGAGGGGGAGCCTGCCCTTGATCGAGGCATCGTGGTACTTGAAGCCTTTTTTGTACTCGGGACGCTCGAGGGCAGCTCCGGCGAGGGCGGCAAGGGCCTTGGCGTCCGGCCTTCCCTCTCCCTTGGATGCATCCATCGTAATTGCCTCGACCGCAGCCCGGGCGATGGGGATGAACCTGAGGTAGCCGCCGGGCTTGAGGATGTCGGTGGCGACCGTGAGCGGTCCCATGCCGGCGGCGACGAGCTCGCGTGCGTTGAGGGCGGAAACCCCTCCGCAGTATGAGAAGCGGCGGGGGAAGCCAGGCAGGGCTTCGGCCAGCTTCGCGGCGAGCTCCACGGTGATGGGGAAGAGGGCACGGCCGGACATGTAGCGCTCGTCGCCGGGAAGGCGATGCTTGTCGTTCACGTTGGCCAGGGTGTTGGAGAGCTTGATGCCGAAGCGCCGGCCCTTCTGCTCGGCCTTGGCGCGGAGGCGGCCGACCAGGGCGATGGCATCCGTGAACTGGAGGTCATGCTCGAAGGTCGGGCGCTTGATGCTGAGGCCTGTCCATCCGGTGGCGTCCAGGATCCTCCGGGCCTCGTCGAAGCCCAGGAGTGTGGGATTGAGCTTGACGTAGGTGTCGAAGCCCTTGTCTACGACGAGGTACTCGCCCATGGCCTCGATCTCCGTGGGAGGGCAACCGTGCATCGTCGAGATCGTGACTGAATGGATGGGCTTGGCCGGGAAGTCGGCCAGGAGGGCGGCGGCCTTGCGACGGGACTCGGAACCGAAGGCTGCCACGAGGGAGGGACCCTCGACGAAGGCGCGGAATTCCTCCATGGCGGCCTTCCAGATGGCGGTTCCTGTGGGCTTCCCCATGCCCTCGATGAAGGCGTCCATGCGCGGGCCCTTGATGCCGCTCAGGGTATAGCCGACCGACATGTTGAACATGAAATCGCGGGGTTTGACTGACCAGAGGGTCGCAAGGAGGTTGATCGCGAACCAGCCCCGGATGTACTCGCCACGCGCCTCGTCGAGGGAGAGCTCCGTGGACCACTCTGTATTGTGTCCTTCGTCGAGTGCGAGGATGCAGGGTTTTTCGATCTCGAGGCGGTCCTTCTCCTGCACGGTCTTGAGCTCGAAGACCCTCGAGCCGCAGAGCCAGGCTGCCACGAGGTTCGGAGCTATCTGGCTGTGCGGGCCTGCGGCTGGACCGACCGGAAGGCTGATGCGCCTGCCCATAACCTCGAGCCCGGGGGAACCGGCCTCGAAATCGAGGAGGTCACGGATGGCCCGTTCGGGAATCTCATAGATGGTACCTTTTGCCCGGTACTCGCCGGCGATGCGGCCCAGGAGGGCTCCGAGGCCCGTCGTTTCCATGATCTTGCTCATCGATACCCCCAGGTCAGGTGCTTGCCGCTTCCGGGCGAAGCCACGATTGATGCCGGTCCCGCCGCGTTTCGGGCCTCGTAGACAGCCCCGCCGCGCACCCAGGTGCCGACTATGCGTCCCGTAAGGCGCATGCCCTCGAAGGGCGTGATCTTTCCCAGCGAAAGGAGGGATCGGCCCTCGAGGGTCGTCGTCCCGGCCGGATCGACGAGGACGAAGTCAGCATCCTTTCCGATCTCGAGCGAGCCCTTCCGTGCGGCCAGTCCATAGCGTCGCGCCGCCGCCAGGGAACTGGCCTCGAGGAAGCGGGCCAGGGGCATCCGGCCCGAGAGGAAGCCCTCGGACAGGAGATAGGGAAAGCCTGTCCCGACCCCGGGAATGCCCCCATAGGCGGTCAGGGGATCACCCGTGGCCTTCTCGGCCTCGGGGGCAGGGGCATGGTCGCTGGCAAGGAAGGAAATGGAACCAGTTGTGAGGAGTTGCCAGAGCCCGGCGCGGTCGGAAGCCGTCTTCACCGGCGGGGCCGTCTTGAGGGCCGCTCCCAGGCTTCCGAAATCATCCTCGTCGAAGGCCAGGTAGTGGGCGCAGGTCTCGCAGGTGGCGCCGGCGGCTGCCACCATCCGGGCGACCTCGGCGGTGCCGACGTGGACGATGTGGAGGCCAGCCTCCCTGCCCCGTGCCAGTGCCAGGGCGGAGGCCGCCGCCACGAGTTCGGCATCGGGGTTCCGCGGCTCGAGGTAGTCCCTCCAGGTGGAGGCGCGGCCCGAGGCCCTGCGTTCGGCGGCCAGTCGTGCTTCGGCACCCTTCACGCAGCCGGGATCCTCGGCGTGGAGGAGTATGGGCCTGCCGAGCCTCGTCCCCTCGATGAGGACCCGCTTGAACTGGTCGTGGTCGACCGCGGTGAAGCTGTCCATGCCCGAGATGAAGTAACACTTGAAGGCGACCACAAAGGGAGCGAGTTCTTCCATACCGCCTGACAGGCTTGACTCAGCCGTATGTCCGGAAACTCCGCCGAAGAAGGCGTAGTCCACGAGGGCCTTTCCCTGGACTACGGATAGCTTGTTCTCGTAGGCAGCCTTCGTGGTGACCGGTGGAAGGGAGGTGCAGGGCATGTCGATGATCGTTCCAACTCCACCCTTGGCCGCTTCCATCGTCCCGTGGAGGAAATCCTCCCTGTGGGTAAAGCCCGGTTCGTCGAAGTGGACGTGGGGATCGATGGCTGCAGGGAAGACCATGAGGCCAGAGGCGTCGATCACCTCCTCGCCCTTAGTCGGTGTGATCGAAGACGCGATCGAAGTGATGCGCTCGCCTGAAAAAGCGAGGTCGGCGCGCAGGAGGCGCCCTTCGCCGGGGAGGGCCAGAAGTCCGTCCTTGATGATCACGGTGAGTCCTTTAGACCCAGGACGCGGCCTGTGCAGGCGAGGAGC
This sequence comes from Rectinemataceae bacterium, assembly GCA_049317365.1. Taxonomy (GTDB): domain Bacteria; phylum Spirochaetota; class Spirochaetia; order Treponematales; family Rectinemataceae; genus CAIJMU01. The sequence goes on from JBMOIK010000064.1 coordinate 13,148, forward strand.
CCAAGGACCTTTTCCGGCACGAGGGGAAGGTCCCAGGACTCGATGCGGTCACCCCGGGCGGCGCGGATGGCTTCGAGGAGGGCGAAGTAGCCGGCGATGCCGTAGATGAGTGGGGGCTCGCCGATGGCCTTGGAGTTGAGGACGGAGGCGGGGCTGCCCGTCTCCGGGAGGAATTCGATGTCGAGCCTGGCGGGGAGGAAGTGCACGTCGGGGACCTTGTAGGTGGACAGATTGTCCGACATCTGCCGCCCGTCGGGTCCGAAACGGAGTTCCTCGAGGAGGGCCCAGCCGAGGCCCTGGGCGAAGGCCCCCTCGACCTGGCAGCGGTCGACGACTGGATCGATGCTCGTACCCGCGTCGTGGACGATGGTGGCACGCTCGACCTTCACCCTGCCGCAAAGGCAGTCAAGGCGGACTTCGACCAGGGCGGCGCCGTAGACGTGGTAGGCGAAGGGGCTGCCGCGCTCGGTCTTCATGTCGTAGAAGAGGCCGGGCGTCGACCAGTAGCCGTGGGCCGAGAGGTCGACGCGCGACTCGTCGGCTGATGTGACCAATTGTTTCCAGGTCATGCCGGTGTCGGCACTGCCCTCAAGGAGACGGCCCTCCTCGAGGGACAGGAGCCCGGGTGCGGAAGCGCGGAGGGTAGCCGCGTGGGCCAGGAGGCGGTCGTGGATCTCGAGGCAGGCCACACGCGCGGCCGCCCCGTTGATGTCGCAGCCCGTGCTCGCGGCCGTCGGGACGGTGTTCGCGACGGTGAGGCTCGAGGTGCGCTCGACACGGATGAGCTCGAGGGGGACTCCGAGGCTCTTCGCGGCAATGCGGGCTATCTTGCGGCTGACCTGCTGTCCCATCTCGACCGCGCCGGTGGAGACGAGGACAGAACCGTCGGCGTGGACATGGACGAGCGCTCCTCCACGGTTCATGGGAAGCTTGGTGAAGGAGACACCGAAGCAATTGGGAATGATGGCGGCGCCGCGCTTTTCGAGGGGATGACTGGCGTTGAAGGCCTCGATGTCGGCGCGGAGGGCCTTCCATCCGGCCTTCTCGAGGACACGGTCGAAGGCCTCGACGGCGCGGACCTCCTTGAGTGGCATGCCGTAGTGCGTGATGTCCCCCTCCGAAAGGAGGTTGCGGCGTCTGAGCTCGACCGGGTCGAGGCCCATGCGGTTGGCGATGGCGTCCATGGCCGCCTCGATGGCGAAGTAGCCCTGGGGGGCGCCGAAGCCACGGAAGGCGGTGAAGGAGGGCAGGTTGGTGCGGCACATGCGACCGGTCACCCTCAGGTTGGGTATCCTGTAGGCCCCGGCGGCGTGGAAGAGGGTCCGCGACATGATGGCGGGGGACAGGTCGCAGCTCGAGCCGGAGTTCTGGTAGTAATCGGCCTCAAAGGCAGTGATACGCCCATCTCTGTCGGCTGCGATGCGGA
>JBMOIK010000065.1:0-14477 GCA_049317365.1 Rectinemataceae bacterium
ACCTCAGTTGAGTTCCCGTCGCGCTGATCAACAACAAGCTTGATGAACTCCTTGAACTTCTCGGCAAACTTGGAACCCTCGCTGAGGAAGGGGATCAGCAGGCGGGCATTGATCCTTTGTGTATGTATGCCTACCGTAACAATATGGTTGACCATGGCCATATCGATAGTGCGCCCCCCGTTGAGCTTGGCGAGGCTGTCCCGGTCAAGGAAAAAATGCTGTTCAACCAGCTTGATTATTCGGATAGCTGAGTCTGCGGGCGATTCCGTCTGCTTGGGAGCGGCCTTCTCGCCTTTTCGGGCCAGAAAATCAACTTTCAGGAGGTTGAAGTACAGCAGGGTATCGTCCCGGGTCAATCCTATCGATTCCCTTTGGAGTTCCTCGACCAAACCCCGCTCACGACTACCGTCCAGGCTCGAGAAATCGACCTTTTCGAGTTTCTTGCGAAAGATGGTCTGGTTGATGAGGATCTTTTCTTCGGGGAGGTAGTGGCGGAATTCTTCTTCGTCTACTGCTTCGCCGAATCCCCGCGAGTACAGCAGCGGCTTCAGGGGATCCAAGGGTATCTTGCCTCCAGCGGATCGTGACTGGTTGCCCCTTGCCCACATCTCGTCGAGCAGTTTCCTGAGTTCAGCGGCTGCTGCACTGTCGCCAATGCTGGCGCAGAGCTGGTCGAGCAGGGTTCGCGGGGTCACCATCCCAGAGAAAAAGGTACCGACGAGGCTCGCCGCGAATTTCGTGTAGGAGTCGTTGCTGGTTGCTGCCATCGCAGCATTCTTCCGGTTTGGCGCTACATGGTCAACCTTTTCTTGGATCCAAGGTTATATAGTCATCAACCGCACAGTTTTCCTAGCACCGTGGCCAGAATGGAAAGCTAGCCTGCGAGGAACTCCTTATTGATGGCAGCGAGGGCCTCCCTGCTTGGCCTTGTCCTGTCGGCACCGAGTCCGACCAGAGGGTCAGCCCCAAGGTCGATGAAATCCATAGCCGTAGCCGCCGCGGGACGATGATACAGAAGTCCTGTCAGGATAGCGCCTTTTTCGACAGAGTCATGGATGGCATCCAGTGATCTGGCGCGGCTTGAAGGATCAAAGCCGGTCTCGGTAGCCTTGAGACGAAGTGTTGATCCGTCAGGGAAGCTGAGCTCCTGAGACTCTCCTGGAGCGAGTTCAACTGTCGGGCTTTCGCTCGCCATCACGAAGTCCATGTCATGGACCGAGAGAGTGCGTTCGCTCACAGCCCGATAGCTCCGGGTCGAGGTTTCATGGTTGTTAAAGGTCACACAGGGTGAAAGACAATCAATGATGGCAAGGCCCCCATAGGCCATGGCTGCGCGGAGAAGGGCTTTGAGCTGCTTCCCATTGCCTGCATAACTCCGCGCGACAAAACCGCAGCCGAGTTCTATGGCAAGGGCGCAGGGGTCGATCGGTGGAAGCTCATTGACTGCACCACGCTTAAGGGCAGAGCCAATGTCGCTCGTCGCGGAGAACTGGCCCTTTGTCAGGCCGTAGACCCCATTGTCTGCGATGACATAGACAGCGGGTACATTCCGCCTCACCATGTGCACAAAATGATTCGTTCCAATGGAAAGTGAATCCCCATCGCCAGAAATCAGTATTCCGAGGAGTCCGGAGTTCGCCAGCAATGCGCCTGTCATCACTGGCGCAGCCCTACCGTGGAGCGTATTGAAGCCCCAGGACTTCCCTAAAAAATAGGCTGTCGCCTTGGATGAGCAGCCGATGCCGGAGATCTTTGCGACCCCGTGGGGCTCGATGCCCGACTCCCAGACTGCCTGGACAATCTGGGTCGTGATCATGTTATGGCCGCAGCCCTCGCAGAGTGTTGACTTGCTTCCCTGGTATTCCTTCAGGGGAAGACCGAGGGCATTGAGGGCTGGGCTGGAGATTTCAGCCATGATTGGCTCCTTTGGCGGCGCCTGAACGCGCGAGTGCAATGCCCTCGATGACCGCATCGGCTGGAAGCGGCAGGGTCTCGGTATACGGGACCTTTCTGAGCCGTGCTGCCAAGGCTGGAAAATCGACCGCCAAGAGCCTAGCCATCTGACCATCCCTGTTTTGCTCGACGATGTACGTTTCCTCGTGGCCTTTGAGGAACTCTTCGACAGCACCTCCAAAGGGGAAGCCCCGGATTCTCAGGTAGTCATAGTACTCCCCCTGCAAATCAAGGATTTCCAGCGCTTCAGTGACCGCAGGAGCGCTTGAGCCATAGGCAATCAGCCCCAGCTTTGTGGCCTTCCTTGCCTTGGTCAGAAAGGGGGTAGGAACGAGGGTTGAAGCCCCTTGGATCTTTCTGGCGATGCGGAGAAGCTGTCCTTGATAATCAGTGGCTTTCTCGCTGTAGAGGGCCAGGTCATTCCTCGCCGAACCCCGGGTATAGTATGAGCCCTTCCCACCTGGCGTTCCCGGCAGGGTGCGCCATGGTATCCCGTCCCCATCGGGATCGCGATATCGACCCCAGTTCTCGACCTTCGAGAGCATTTCCTTATCGAGCACCTTGCCTCGGTCGAGGGGGGTATCGGGATATTCAAAGGGGTCTGTCATCCAGGTCTGCATGCCGAGATCAAGGTCGGAAAGAACAAAAACCGGAGTCTGAAGTCGTTCCGCCATATCAAAGGCGAGCCCCGTGAACTCGAAACACTCTTTCATTGTTGCTGGGTACAGGCAGGGATGGCGGCTGTCGCCGTGGGAGGCTCCTGCACAGAGTTCCACATCAGCCTGTCCAGTATGGGTGGGGAGCCCTGTCGAAGGGCCGGTGCGCTGGACATTCACGAAAACTCCAGGAATTTCCGTCCAGTAGGCAAGTCCGATCAGCTCGCTCATGAGGTCTATGCCGGGACCGGAGGTTGCAGTCATGGAACGGGCTCCAGCCCATCCAGCCCCGATCACGACTCCGGCCGACGCGATCTCATCCTCCATCTGGATGATGGCGATGCTTTTCTTGCCGCTGACAGGATCCTTTCGGTAGCGCTCGGAAAAGGCTTCGAGATCCTCTATGACGCTCGTGCTCGGGGTAATGGGATACCATGCGGCGACCGTTACTCCCGCGAAAAGGGCGCCGAGCGCGATGGCGGTATTGCCCTCGATGAGGAGTTTGCCCTTGGTTCCAGTCCCTCGTTCCACACCAAGTCCCAGGATGGGCGTTGCATTACCCAGGGCCCAGGCGAAGCCCAGTTCGATAGCTACCTTGTTCAGTTCTATTGCCTTGCTTTTTCCACCGAGCAAGCTCGAAAGGGCGCTGACTGCCAGAGCTTTGTCGATGCCGACAAGGTGGCAGAGAGTGCCGACATAGACCATGTTCTGCACCAGCTTCTGCAGTTTTGCGTCGTCGCATGCTTCCTTGGCAAGTTTGGCGAAGGGAACGAGTATGTACCTGAGATCTTTCCGGCTTGCGTGGGAGGACTGGGATTCATCGATGAGGGCCGTTGCGCCAGAGGGGAGTCCTTCAAGATCTTCTGCGATGCTCTCAGGATTGAGTGCGACCAGGATGTCGCAGCGCGCACTTCGGGCGACATGTCCCGCTGCGCTTACCCTGATATGAAACCAGGTAGGCATGCCCGAAATGTTGGAAGGGAAGATGTTCTTTCCGCTTGCAGGAACCCCCATGGCGAAAATCGCCCTCTGGATCACCTGGTTGGCAGTCTGGCTTCCCGAACCGTTCCGGGTGGCGATGGTGAGGGAAAACTCGTTGGTCGCGGGTCCGGACATGGGCTAGGCTCCAGAGGGCTGATTTCCCTGTGTCAATGCACAGAGGCTCGGCGGATCCGGAACTGGGCCCGCCCTTGCACTTTACAGAGTATAGCAAGGCTGCGAGAAAAACGGGGAACCGGAAAACATGGGAAGCGGCTGAAAAAAGACAAGGTTCAGGCGGCTTTTGTGCTGGGCGACGCAGAGCACTCCCCGCCCCGATCTGGCAGTGCCTAGGCCAAGAGGTGAAGTCGAGATGCCTCGACCCTCGCCAGGATGGTGGGCAAGCCAAGCAGCTGGATGGATTCGAAAAGCGGCGGGCTTACCCGAGAGCCGGTGACTGCGACGCGGAGGGGCATGAGAAGATCACCGAACTTCATTCCGCTGGCTGCTGATTCTGCACGGAACTTCTCTTCGCTTCCGTGGATGTCGTCAAGATTACAGGCAGCAAGTACCCTGGCATCGATCGCAAGGATGGCTGCAGCCTTAAGGGCATCCAGCTTCTTGGGAATGAACTCTTCTTTGGCTGCAAGTGGAGGATCGCGGAAGAGATAGGCCATTATTGCCGGAGCGTCAGCAAGGAAATGGAGACGCTCCCGGACGAGGGGCATGGCTCCTTTGATCAAGGTTCGATGCCGGTTGTCAGGGGTCGGTTCCACAAGATGGGCATCGGACAGGTAGGGCAGCAGCAGTTCCATGAGCTCCCCGTCGCTCTTCTGCCGTATATACTGGCCGTTGAACCACTCAAGCTTCTGGTAGTCGAAGATGGCAGGTGCCTTGTTGATTTTTTCGAGGCGGAACAGCTGTCCGAGTTCTTCGAGGGAGAAAAGGTCCCTGCCCTCTTCGTAGCTGGCTCCGAGCATAGCCACATAATTGATCAAGGCTTCCCTTAGGTAGCCCTTCTGGCGGAATTCATTCAGTGCCGTGGCCCCATGCCGTTTGGACAACTTGTGTCCATCATCGCCCAGCACCATGGGGAGGTGGCAGATATGGGGAGGCACCCAGCCAAAGGCCGTGTACATGATGAGATGGAGGGGCGCCGAGGGCAGCCACTCCTGGGCGCGAAGCACGTGGGTGATGCCCATGAGGTGGTCATCGACGACGTTGGCGAGGTGGTAGGTCGGGAAGCCATCGGATTTAAGAAGGACAGGATCGGGATTGACATCGGCGTTCCTGAACTGGATTTCGCCAAGAAGGATATCATGTAGCACAGTCGTCCCGTCGAGGGGAATCCTGAGGCGGATCACATGGGCTTCGCCTTTGGATGCACGGGAGGCTGCTTCCATGGGGTCAAGGCTCCTGCAGGCCCGGTCGTAACCATAGCTCGCAGGCCCTCCCTCTCCCTCCTCCGGCGTGCTGTCGGAGTGCATCTTCGCGACTCGCTCCTCGGAACAGAAGCAGTAGTACGCTTCCCCCTTGGAGACAAGCTCCTCGGCATAGCCCCGATACTGGTCGAATCGCTCGGACTGAACATAGGGGCCAACGCTGCCTCCAATATCAGGTCCCTCATCCCAGTAAAAGCCCAGCCAGCGGAAGGTTTCGTAGAGATTCTGGACATACTGCTCGGAGTAGCGTGTCCTGTCGGTATCTTCGAGCCTGAGAATGAAGGTGCCACCGATTGAGCGGGCATAGAGATAGTTGAACAGGGCAGTGCGAACGCTGCCGATATGCTGGAGCCCCGTCGGAGAGGGGGCGTAACGGACACGGACTTCCATGCTGGAACCTCACAGGCTAAGAGTGAAAGAGCGGCCGCCATATATCGCTGCTCCAGCCTGAGTATAGCCACGAGGGCCGGAGGCTGTCCAAGGGAGCGCAGCGGCTTATTTCCCTCCAAAGCCTCCAGCGAAGGTGACGAGGCCATCGCTGAATAAAATCCCGACAAGGGCTATGGCAATCAAGAGGAGGTAGCCCGCCAGGCCGAGCAGGGCAGACAGGATGGAGAGCATTATGCCCCTCCCCGTTTTTGGAGGCAGGAAAAGCACGCAGTATATTCCGACGAGGGCAAAGGCTGCGAGTGCCATGGAATCCCAGGCAAGTACTTTCAAGAGAAGAGTTTGGGTTGAATCAAGAAAGCTTCGGGCGTTGCCGGTAGTCCAGAGTGCGAGGGTTGAGAGGTTGAGGATCAAGGCAAGGATGGACAGCCGCTTGGTAACGACCCGCACTGGATGTTTGGCGATCATTGAGAAGCCCTCACCGCTCGACCAAGGGGTGGAGGACCAAAAGGTCTCCTATTCCGGCACCAACCATGACTTTAGAGTCGGTCGACTCGTTGGAAAGTCCATAGTCACCGGGTCCCCAGAAGAGACCTTCAAGTGGCCAGCGAAGGCCCTGGGAACGCATGAGCCTGCTGCCAGGCGCCAAGGGAAAGACCGAGACCAGGCTGCCTGGGCGTAGGGAAAAATACATGTCCTGGCCGGATTCGACGAGCGTAACCACATCATGGGACAGGTACCATAGCTGCGGCCTCAGCTGCCGTTCGAAGAGACTTCGCAGTGCCAGCAAATGATCCAGCCTCCCGCCCCCTCCCCCGATCATCACCGTGCTCACAATCCCACGCTCAGCACAGATCCTCAGTGCTGCCTCGGTATCGCTCTCATCTTTCGCACGATCCAGCTGCACGATCGCCTTCCGTGGAAAGCCGTCAAGGACACTCGCATCGCTTAGGCTGTCCATGTCCCCGACGATGAGGTCAGGGGCTAGATTCCAGGATCGGGGCAGGTCCAGTCCGGAGTCCACCGCGACCACCAGCCTTCCGGGAATGAACTCGTGTCGTACCAGGTCAAAGGACGGAGCTTCCCCTCCGAGAGCGAGGATAGCCTGGCTAGGTCCTTCCATAGGCTCCATCACCGGATAAGCATGGCATCGCCATAGCTGAAAAAGCGATAGCCCTGAGCGATAGCTTCAGCATAGGCCTCCAGGATTCGTTGGCGCCCAGCAAATGCTGCCACCAACATGAGAAGGGTCGACTTCGGGGTGTGAAAATTAGTGAACACCTTGTCGACAACCTTCCACTGGTAGCCGGGCGTGATAAAAATACTGGTGCGCCCTTCGCCTGCGCGGATGCCAGCGTCATGGCTTGAATCGCCCTGCTTCCAGGCTGACTCAAGGGAACGGACGCTTGTGGTTCCAACTGCCATGACCGGGCGTCCCTCAGCCTTGGCCTTTCGTACCATGGCAGCGGTCTCCCCTGAAATGATCCAGGCTTCTTCGTGCATATGATGATCCTCGATCTCTTCACTCCTCACCGGCATGAAGGTGCCAAGACCTACATGGAGCGTGATTGTTGTGGTCTCGATGCCCCGAACCCGAATCGCAGCGAGGAGTTCTTCAGTGAAATGGAGACCTGCAGTAGGAGAAGCAGAAGACCCCACAGTCTGTGCGAAAATGGTTTGGTATCGCTGGGCGTCTTCCGGGGCATCGCTTCGCCTTATGTACGGAGGGAGGGGAATATGTCCATTGATGTCCAGCCACGCCTCGTCGATCGGTGGCGAGAAGCGGATCTGCCGGGTTCCAGCCTCGACAAGGGCTGAATCAGCTATCTCGCCAAGCACCCCATACCCGAAGTCATAGCGGCGCCCGCAGACTTGCTTTTTCATCTTTGTGCATGTTGTTTCCCACCTGTCCTCACCAAGCCGGGAAAGGAGGAGAAACTCGACCTGAGCTCCGGAATCGAGGGCGGTTGCGAAGAGGCGGGCCTTCCGCACCCTGGAGTCATTGAAAACCATCAGTGTTCCTGGCTCGATGTATTCAGCAAGTCGCTTGACCACGCTATGCTCCCGGACCCCGCTCGAGCGATCGAGGACAAGTAGTCGCGACTCACCGCGCCGTTCCGGGGGGAACTGGGCTATCAACGACGCAGGAAGGTCAAAATGGAAGTCGTCCGTCTTCACCGGGACCATCCTTTTCGAGGGCTGCTTCCATCTTAAGATGCGCGTAGGCAGCCTGGGTGACGACCCTTCCTCGCGGTGTGCGAGCCAGGAGCCCGGTCTGGATAAGGTAGGGCTCGTAATAGTCTTCAAGACCATCCACGCCTTCGCCAACCGAAATAGCCAGGGTTTCGGCGCCGACCGGACCCCCTGCATAGTGCGTGATGATAACTCGCAGGATTTCACGGTCCATGCGCTCAAGGCCCAGCCTGTCGACTTCAAGGCGGGACAGCCCGTCCTCGACAGTCGCCCTGGTGATGCGGCCCGATGAACCGACCTGGGCAAAATCCCTCATCCTCCGGAGCAAGCGGTTGGCGATTCGCGGGGTCCCGCGACATGAAACGCCGAGAAGCGTAGCCGCGTCTGCATCGATTTCGACATTGAGTATCTGGGCTGATCTCAGCACGATCGATTCCAGTTCGGAAGCTTCATAATATCCAAATCTCAGGGATATGCCGAAACGGCTTGCCAGGGGTGAGGACACAGCCCCGGGCTTGGTCGTCGCGCCGATCATGGTAAAATGCGGCAGGGGAATTCGGACTGTCCTGGCCGAGGGGCCCTGGCCGATGATCCAGTCGAGTTCAAAGTCCTCCATCGCGATATAGAGCATTTCCTCGATGGCTGGCTTGAGGCGGTGGATCTCGTCAATGAAGAGCACCGAATGCTCCTTGAGCGAGGTTAGTATTCCGGCCAGGTCCTTGGGTTTGTCGAGGGCAGGAGCGCTTGTTGGCTTCCATTCAACTCCCAGTTCATTGGCGACTACCTGTGCGAGGGTCGTCTTGCCGAGTCCTGGCGGTCCGACGAGAAAAAGATGGTCCATGGCCTCGTTTCGTCCTCGAGCTGCCTGGATGAAGACCGCAAGGTTTTCCTTGAGCCGGGCTTGTCCCAGGAACTCCCCAAGGAGGTGAGGGCGAAGGGAACCCTCGCGGTCATCACGGGCGGGGTCGTAGGAGGCGGCCATGAGGGGAGCCTCCTCCTCGAAAATGCTTCCACCCGGGGTGCCAGCCAAAGCGGGCGGTTCAGCCTTGTTGGGGTGAGGCTGAGGTTCTTTTCGGGTTTCTTTTTTTCGGGGTGGCATGGTTAGGCCCCTGTAGAAAGATCGAGCAATGCGAGGCGGAAGATCTCCTTTTCTGCCTCGGGTCCATCACCCTGCCCTGTCGCTTTTTCCGCAACGACCCGTTCAGCCTCCCGGCGGTCAAAGCCCATATCAGAGAGGGCACGAACGATGTCGGGATGCACCATGTGAGTGGCCCGCGAGGAATGGGGTCTCTCAGGGGCGCGGACAAGTTTGCCCTTGAGGGCGAGGAGCATTTTCTGGGCGAGCTTGGGACCGACGCCGGGGATCTTCTGGAGCGCGGCCAGATCCTCGGTTTCGAGGGCAAGCTCAAGGGCCTCGGGTCCTATGCCCGAAAGCACGCGAAGGGCCTGCTTTGGGCCGATGCCTTCAACCTTCATAAGCTCAATGAATACTGCCCGCTCCTCGACGGACGGGAAGCCGAAAAGCCTCATCCCATCTTCATAATGGTGCAGCCAGGTGAAGGCCCGTGACTCGGCCCCTATAGTGCCGAAGGAATCCAGGGCGCGTCCGGGAACGGCAATATCCCATTCAATGCCGCCTGTCTCAAGGCAGATCGAATCAGGGCGCTTTGCTGACAATATGCCTCGAATGCTATTGAACATGGACAGGAGTATATTTCCCTGAAGTGGTCAAGGGCAAGGACAGGCCTCAATAGCTGTGGTAGGAAAGCCCGATCAGCCGCTCGTAAAGGCTTGAGGGGAGGAAGCGCTTGAGCTGGACCCCGAGGCGCTGGGCAATCGGGCCAACGGCATATCGAACACGGAGTCGTCGTGCTTCGGTGAGCCGGAGCACCAGTTCAGCGACTGCCTCAGGATCCATGCCATGCTCTTCTTCATGCACCATCTGTCCGAGGGCGGCCTCGTGGGTCGCTGCGTATGGGCTCGCTGGGCCGGATTTCATATAGCTCGATGCGATATGGCGTGCCGCAGTAAAGCCAGTCTTGAAGTCACCAGGTTCAATGAGAGCTACTTGCACACCAAAGGGGACAAGCTCGAGTCGGAGACCTTCAACGAATCCTTCAAGAGCGAACTTGGACGCTGAATACAAGGACTGGAACGGAATCCCGACCTGCCCTGCCAGGGAGGAAATGACGAAGATCCGGCCCTTCCGGTTCTCACGGAACCTTGGCAGGACAGCCTTTATTGTACGAAGGGTGCCAAAAAAATTGGTTTCGAGCTGGGCTCTGGCCTCTTCGAGGGAAGTCTCTTCAACCGACCCAACCATCCCCATGCCAGCAGCACAAATGAGGAGGTCAATCGAGTCGACTGTCTCGAAAATCGTGCGAAATGCGCTCGCTACCGAATCATCCCGATCAACGTGCATCGGCACGAATCCAAACTCCCGGAGCTGCTCCCTCGGCAGTTTGACCGGATTCCGGCAGGTTCCTAGTACCTTGAAACCGGCTCGTGCAAGACTCTTCGCGATGGCCCTCCCGATCCCCGATGAGGCGCCGGTTACCACCGCGACCTTGGCTTTCGGGACATCCACTTCGCTTCGAACCGACGAGGCCGAGATACTCACGGTATTCCGTCCCCGGACTGCCTCAGGCCATAGGAGTTGCAGATGATGGTGGAAATGGATTCTGGATCGAAGCGTTCTGTGTTGATTACCAGGTCCGCATCGACGAAATCATCGTTGTCAAAGCTGTAAAGCCGAAGATAGCGCTCGTGGTCCGACTGATCGCGGGCCTTTGTGTATTCGGGATCGGATCGCTGCACCCTACCCTCACGGCGCATGACGCGCTCGGCCCGGACAGAAGGGCTGGCCCACAGGTAGACCCGAAGGTCGGCGATGTCCTTGAGGAGCCATATGGCAAGGCGTGAACCTACGACGCTGCTCCCCCTCCTTGCGAGCTCGACCTGCTTGCGGTCGACTGCATGATCCCACCTGTCCTCAACCCGGGAAAGCTCCATGATCTCTTCAAAGGTTCTGCCCTCATCGACAGCGAGGTTCTTGAAGGTGTAGTTCACAACGTTGAAACCAAGCTTTGCTGCAACCCCTGCGGTAACAGTGCTGTTCCCGCAACCGGATTTTCCTGAAATGGCGATGATTCCTGACATTCAAACCCCTATTCGATGTTCCTGAGCTGCTCGCGGATGTTTTCCAGCGCATCCTTGAGCTCGATAACCGTTTCAGATACGGGCAAGAGCATGCTTTTTGAACCGATAGTGTTTACTTCCCGGTTCATTTCCTGACACAGGAAATCCAGTTTTTTCCCAGGACTCTGGGTACCTGCGAGGGTCGCGTGGAAGGATGCGACATGGGCAGCCAGCCGGACGACCTCCTCGTTGATGGTGTATTTCAGGAGGAGGCTGGCCACTTCGGCAAGTATCCTCGTGTCATCTGTAGCGACACCCATCACTTCAAGGAATCGCTCGCGAACCACTCGCCTCAAGTTATCCTCGATCTCTGGAACATAGCGTGAAATTTGGCCCAGGCCTGCCTCGATCCTTGTGAGACCTGCCTTGATATCCGCCACCATGGCGCTACCCTCGATTTCCCGGGAGTTATTGAACTCAAAGATGGTTTTCACGATCTCAGGTTCGAGAAGGGTCCAGAGACTTTCCTCGTCCACTTCCCGTTCAAAGGAGAGCATGCCTTCTACAGCGAGGAGGTTCGCAAGGCTGATTTCCTCGCTGATTCCAGCGGCCCGGGCAATTTCCCTCAGCGCGGTAGCCACCGATGCTGCGGCGGATATATCGGCAGCTGCACGGACGGGTATCCCAAGGCTTCGCGCGCGCAGCCAGAACTCTGCCTTGCCGTGCGAGATCGCTGATGAAAGGAGTTCCCTGACCCGCGGCTCGAACTTGGTCAGCCAGGAAGGAAGTGAAACCGAGAGATCGAGGTAGCGGTTGTTGTAGGATTTCAGGTCGATTGATCCCTGAATGTCTGTAGTCACGAAATCGTGATGACTGAAGCCAGTCATGCTTCGAGCCATGTCACCCCCCTTCCAGCCTGAGACGATCGAGGAGTGAAACTCCGATTTTCCAGTTGTCACCAGCCCCGATGGTCAGAAATAGATCTCCCGCACGCAACAGGGTCGCAACTGGTTCGACCGCGTCCAATGGAGACTCGAAATAGTGCACACGACCGGAATGCCTCGCAATGGCAGCCCGCGCGCGGGCTTTTTCCGCCAGGATGAGTCCTGAAACCTCGAGATCGGGAGCTTCCCTCGCCGAAGCGTAGATGCCATGCAGTACAAGCTCATCAGCGAGGTCGAGGCTCGCCGCAAAATCATCGATCAAGGCCTTGGTACGCGAATAGGTATGCGACATGAAATCGACGACGAGCCGGCGAGATGGCCAGAACTCCCTGATGCCCAGAATGGTCTTTGCAATGGCGGTAGGGTGGTGGCCGTAATCGTCCATAAAAATAACGCCCTTCGCTTCGCCCAAGAGTTCAGAGCGTCGCTTGGAGCCGGCGAAGGAGGCCAGGGCCAGGTGCAGGGCTGCTGTGCAGGCCGAAGAACCAAGCCTCCCAGCCAGCGTCTTGTCGGATTCGGCGATCTCATGGCAGAGGGCCAAGGCTCCGACCGCATCAAGGGCGACATGGCGACCCGGCACTCGAAGTTCGAAGACAGTGGCAATTCCTCGAACCTTGAAGCGTGCCCTTCCCTCGGCGGCGAAATATGCCTCCAGCTTCCATCGGCCATCCGCTTGCTCCCCATACGGTATCAAGCGAATATCCGGCCGTCTCGGACTGACCCATTCGGCGAGCTCTCTGGCCCCCGCATCATCGGCGCAGTAGACCAGCCCCCCCCCTGGCGGCAGGCTGGACGCGTAGTCAGTGAAGGCAGAGAAAATATCCTTATACGTTGGAAAACAGTCGTGGTGGTCGGGCTCAATGCTGGTCACAAGGATTCGGCGTGGGCTGAAATGGAGAAAGTGCCTGCGGTACTCGCAGGTTTCCGCGATGAGATAGCTGTCGCCGAGAATGAGTGTGGATCTGCCTCCGAAGCTGGAAACTCCGGAGCCTGCAAGAATCGTGGCCTTGAGTCCCAAGGCAGACGCAATGGTCCCCGCGAGCGCGGTCGTGGTCGTCTTTCCATGGACCCCGGCGATGCCTGCCGAGTCATAGCTTCGGGAAAGGGTTCCCAAGGCTTCAGGATAGCTCAGGATCGGGATTCCTCGCCTTCGCGCCTCGAGGAGTTCAGGATTCCTGTCTGCCGCATAGGCTGCAGAATGGATTACGAGCTCGCAGGTAGCGGGTACATTATCCTCACGAAAGCCCAAGGCGATGGGAATGCCGAGCGAGGCAAGGATGGAATCGGTGTAGAAAATATCTGCCACATCTGAACCTGAGAGCATGCATCCGCGCGAAACAAGGATCTCTGCGAGAGCCGTCATGCCGGTGCCTTTGGCTCCTACGAGATGAACGGAAGTCTTTCGGGAAAATACATCTATTTCGGGCGTGGCCATGCCTTGATAGTAGCCGATGGCAAAAGCCCCAAACAAGGAGGTTATGGACGGGACAGCTCAAGAGTCAATGAAATCACCCTTCCCGCGCCTGCAGCCAGCTCGAGATCCCATCCGAAGTCAAAGCGTGTTCCCTGGAACAGTCTCTGTTCTTTGCTCCGTATCATGACGGGCAGATAGAGTAGGGTCCCAGAGAGGTGGAAGGGACTGTCAGACCTGAATTCCAGCCTTTCCGGTGGAGCCTTGTTTTCAACATGGAGGGAGGAGAGTGTTTCATCAACCAAGGGACTGCGACTAAAGTCGAGGGTCTTTGTCCCCACGCTTGCCGTCATGGATTCGGGCTGAACCCCGATGGCAAGGTTGAACTGGGTGCCGAAACGGAAGGTCAAGGCATCGACACCGGTGTTTGAGACCAGCCATGAAGCTATGATTGAATCCTTGCGAAAAGCGAAGGTCTTGTCCACCTGCACGGAGTGCCGTACTCCATGAACCGCACCGGAGACATCTCCTGAAAACTGTGCGGTCATCGATGAGTACTCACGGTCGGAGACAGAGTAGCGAACCGAGGACGGATGTCCGAGATCGTCGTCTGCGGCATCCCTTCCTGAAATCCAGTCCACAAAGCACATAAGCCGGCCCTGGCCGGCAGAAGAACTCCCCATGGCATTCACATAATTGGTCGTGCTTCTGAGCGAAGAAAGCTCGACCAGGGCACCGAGGTCGGTCCTGAGAGCGGCGTTGTAGTCAGCTCCCCTGTAGAGCATCTCCTTGAAACCGCCGAACTCCGTGTCTGTCCTGATGATTCCCGGAGTGAATCCTGCCTTGAGACGCGTGGTTTTTTCTGCCTGAATGAGGGCAGCGTAGGCTGCCGCTCGGATGGGGAGGCAGAGGAGCCCGCCATTGGGACCGTGCCAGTATGCATCGCCGCCCTGCCCCCGCCACAGCTCATCCTGGGCGCTTTTTTTCCTTGATTTATCTCCCCTGAGCTGGCTGACGAGGAGCCGGATATAGTTCATCTTGGCATACAGCGCCTGGCTTTCCGGGTAGCGAACCAAGAGCCTTCGGGGTGTAAACATGAGACCACATTCTCTGGGCTCAGGCCTTGTTTCGGGAGCGCTGCGCTCAGCCAGAAGGGCGGAGCCCGAGCAGGGCAGGTAACCGCGCTGAGGGCTACGGTTCAGCTTGGACCAGCGCCCGGGAGTAGTGATTTCCAGCTCCGGCATTTCTCGCTGTAGGGCGGCGAAGTCGGCCTCGAACATGATATCCGGCGATTCGAGTCCCGAGGCTTCCCAATGCTCCATCATTCTGTGGTCACTGAGAAACACCGTAGTAAGGCTCCCTTCAGCTGCTGAGG
>JBMOIK010000066.1:0-14403 GCA_049317365.1 Rectinemataceae bacterium
TGAAATAATTATATACTTTACACAATCGTTTCCGTTGATTTTTAAGGCTCAATTTATTGGGCAAAATCATAATGTGCTCCTTCTTTATGCGTCGGGCCATTAACGCTTATCCAAAGCAAAATTGCCCAAAAAGGGGATGGCCCCGTATTTCCCCTGGATGTAGTGCTTCTCGATGTTATCCGTGGAGCGGACGTTTTTGTATTCCGTCAAGGACGTAAGATGGGTTGCGTCAACCTGGTCCTTTTCTGCAAACCAGACCTGTGATTTATGAAACAGGTTTTGATCAAGCAGATTGGTGTTGTGGGTAGCGAAAATCAATTGCGCATGCATTGGATTTTGCGCCTGATCATTGAAAAGATGCACCAAGGCCCGAGTCAGCATAGGATGCAGGCTGGCATCCAGCTCATCAATCACCAAAACCTTGCCATGGAGCAGTGTATCAATAATCGGGGCCGACAGGCAGAAATACTTCTTTGTGCCTTCAGACTCATCTCTGGCAAAATCAAATTCTGTTTCTCCGGTAGGCTTATTGTCGGAACCAAGACGTTGATGGCTTGACCGCAAGCCAATCTTTTTTAAGGGAGACTCTGCCTGGCGTAATTGTTCCCGCACTTCTACCGGTAAGGGCATGGAATCGATATCGGCGCTCTGCAAGTCTTTCTCTTCCACTTGCAGATTGCTAATACCTAAGTCGGCGGCCTGTATCAACTTCATGATCTGGTCGCGGAAACTTTGCTGTTTCAGTTGTTGAATGGAGTATCCCAAATAGACTGAGGCATGCATTCCGTTTAATAGATTGAGGTTTTGAAACCAAGCCAGGATTTTTCCGGAAACGGGGCCGCCTTCTTGATCACAGCGCCATAGGAAAAGGCTGTTCGGCAGGACCTTAACGCCTTTCCCTTCCTTGAATCTGTCCGGATTTACGTATAACTCGGCCTCGCCTAAGTCCCGGAAGAACAATTTTGCTTCTTTGCCCTTCTCGTCGGCAAAAAGCCATTCGGCATACACCGTGGAAGCGTCAATCTCAAATCCGTAACGGTATTTTATATCGCCAACGATGAAAACCATTTCGAAAGAGCTGGAGGCATCCATTGTTTCTGTGGATAAACGGTAGGGATCATAGGGAATGATGTCAGTAGATTGGATGATTTTTGGCTGATTGAGTACCAGGGCCTTCATGTAGTCGAAGGCCCTAAGAAAATTGCTTTTTCCGCTGGCATTGGCCCCATAGATAACAGCACTGGTCAAAAGAGACAGGCCCTTGGCGGTAAAACAGTTCAAACTATTGCCCGTGCCGGAAACCATGCTGAATTGGAGCGGATCCTTGATAGAACGATAGTTATCAAAATTGAACTCAACAAGCATCTATTTACCCTCCAATATAGGTAATATAGCTTGTATATGCATAAATGGCACGAATATTGACATTATATTCCATGTTTTACCGCTCATACGCCGCCAATCCTGAGATTTCTTTGCCTTGGGCCAGTTTGTGCAAGAGCGGTGTCAGGTCTGACATCAAGTCCAGTTCCTTTTGGGTCCGAGCCTTCCAGCCCATTTCCAGGGGAGCGAGCAGGTCGCTCAGGGTTTCGCCATCGAAGATCAGCCGCTGGATGATGCCATCGATAAATGCCTGCAAGGACGAGGGTTCAAGGCCGTGCTTGGCCGCCAGTTCGGTAATGTGCCAGGCATTTTTCTCGGTCTTGAAGTTTTGGTAGCCCTGCTTGATCTCTTTTTCATTCAAACCCTGGCCAGACTTGAGCGAACTGATATAGGCGGCAATGTCCTCGCGCTCATCCATGAACTTGGCATCGGCGGCGATCAGGCCAATCAGCTCGTCCCGGGTCATGGTTTGCTTGCCCGGCGTGGCCTGGATGTAGGTGGAGATCAACCCCATAATGTAGTCGTAGTCGATCAAGGCCGAAGCGAAGAGCACAAACTCAAAGTCAAGTTGCTGGGTTTGGTCGTTGTCGTCTCCCCATTTGCTCAGCTTGGCCTTGAGCCTTTGAGCGGTTTCCAAGTACACACCACGGAAGCCCCAGAGCTGGTCGGCGGGCAATACCGCTTCAATCTTCTGACTGTCCTCGGGACCGATGTCGGTGTATTGGTCCAACTGGGTTTTAAGCCGCTGAACTTCTTTGAAGAGGTTGATGAACTGGCCTCTAGCGTCATCGCCTTTCAGGTTGGCCACTTCTTCGGGTGCACAGGCCAGGCCCTGGGAAGTCATGAACTTGTCCAAAGCGGCCACCGCCCCTTCCAGTTTGCCAATCACCACCGGCGCGGGATCGACCAGCCAGATTTCCTTGGCCCGGTCGGTCTTTTCACCGGAAAAGAGGGCAATTGCCTCGTTGACCGCTTCTTGTTGCTGGCGAAAATCCAGAATAGTGCCATAGGGCTTGGTGTCGTTCAAAATGCGATCGGTACGGGAAAAGGCCTGAATCAGACCGTGGTACTTTAGGTTTTTGTCCACATACAGGGTATTGAGGTACTTGGAGTCAAAACCGGTCAGGAGCATATCCACCACAATCACCAGGTCGATCTTCTCGCCATGCCCATAGTCCTGGTTCGGGTATTGCTGGTCTTTGATGCGCTTCTGGATATCCTGATAGTACAAATCGAAGTTGTTGATATCGTAGTTGGTTTTGTAGCTGGTATTGTAGTCGGTAATGATGGCCTTGGGCGGCCTTCTTTTCGTCCGGTGCATTCTGGTTGTCCGCCCGCTCCTGGGGAAGATCTTCCTGAATTTGCTGGACATCCTTGTTGCCCTCCGCCGGTGGTGATCAGTGTGGCTTCTTGACCTTCGATTTTGCTGATGCGTGGCGTTTTTCTCAAAAATGGGCGTACCGGTAAAACCAAACAATTGGGAATTAGGGAAAAACTCTTTGATGGCCTGATGATTTTCGCCAAACTGCGAGCGGTGGCATTCGTCGAATATGAACACCATGCGCTTGTTGCGCAGGGGTTCCAGGCGTTCCTTATAATTGCGCTTGTTGCTGCCATCCAAGGCCAAGCCAAGCTTCTGAATGGTCGTGACAATGACCTTGTCGGCGTAGTCGTCGGACAAAAGCCTACGAACCATGGCTTCGGTGTTGGTATTCTCTTCTACACAACCTTCTTGGAACTTGTTGAACTCCTCGCGGGTTTGGCGGTCCAAGTCCTTACGGTCCACCACAAAGAGGCATTTTTCCACGTCGGGATTGTCCTTGAGCAGGGTCGAGGCTTTGAAAGATGTTAAGGTTTTGCCGCTGCCCGTGGTGTGCCAAATGTTGCCATTTCCCCGGTTCTGGTGGATGCAGTCCACAATGGCCCGCACCGCATAAATCTGGTAAGGACGCATCATCAGGAGCTTTTGCTCGCTGGCCACCAGCACCATGTACCGGCTGACCATGGCGCCCAGTGTGCATTTGGCCAAGAACTTTTCGGCGAAGTCGTCCAGGTGGGTGATTTTCTTATTGGCTTCGTCGGCAAACTGATACAAAGGCAAGAACCGTTCGTCGGCGTCAAAACTGAAGTGGCTGGCGTTGTTATTGGCAAAATACCAGGTATCGCTCCGGTTGCTAATAATGAACAATTGCACAAAACACAGTAGTGTCCGCGAATAACCGCTTCCCGGTTCGTTTTTGTAGTCCACGATTTGCTGCATGGCCCGACGAGGACTGATGGCCAGTGTCTTCAGTTCAATCTGCGCTATCGGCACGCCATTGATCAAAAGCATCACGTCATAGCGCTGGTGGCTGTTTTCTGTGTTGATCCGGAGCTGATTCACCACCTCGAAGGAGTTCTTGCACCAGTCCTTGATGTTCACCAGAGTAAAATGGAGAGGCGTACCATCTTCCCGCTCGAAAGTGTTCCGTTCCCGCAAAATCATGGCGGCGGCAAAAACGTCAGCGCCAATAATCTCATCCATAAGCCTGGCAAACTCGGAATCGAGCAGTTTGACATGGTTAAGCGCTTCGAACTTTTCTCGAAAGTTTTGCTTCAGTGCCGCAAGGTCACGAATATCCTGGCGATAGGTGTATTTGAGCTCTTGAAGTTTGGTGATAAAGGCTTGTTCTATCTGGCTTTCGCTGGTCATAGGTACATCCTATGCGCAAACACGAGTTTTTTGGCCCTGAACAGCCTTGCACCTAACTCATCAATACCTGTAGAACCCCCGCCCGGACTTGCGGCCGAGATGGCCGGCGTTGACCATCTTCACCAGGAGGGGACAGGGCCTGAACTTCGGGTCGCCGAAGCCCTCGTGCATGACGCGGAGGATGGCGAGGACGGTGTCGAGGCCGATGAAGTCGGCGAGGGTGAGGGGGCCCATCGGCTGGTTGGTGCCGAGTTTCATGGCCTTGTCGATGTCCTCGGCTTTGGCCACCCCCTCGTGCAGGGCGAATATGGCCTCGTTGAGCATGGGCATGAGGATGCGGTTGGCGATGAAGCCTGGATAGTCCTCGGAGACCGCGCTCTCCTTGCCGAGCCTGGTGACGAGGTCCCGCACGTAGGCAAAGGTCTGTTCGCTCGTCGAGTGTCCGCGGATTACCTCAACGAGGGTCATGACCGGCACGGGGTTCATGAAGTGCATGCCAATGACCTTGTCCGGGCGCTTTGTCGCCGAGGCGATCTTCGTAATTGGTATCGACGAGGTGTTGGAGGCCAGGATGGTTCCGGCTTCCACGATGCCGTCGAGGCGGCGGAAGAGGTCGAGCTTGAGGGCCTCGTTCTCGACCGCGGCCTCGATGGCGATGTCCACGTCGGAGAGGTCCCGGAGCTCGAGGGTCCCGGTGATCCGTCCGAGGATGGTCGGGATGAGCAGTGGGTCGAGGCCGCCCTTCTTCGACTGCCGCTCGAGGTTCTTGGCTATCGTCGCCATCCCCCGGTCGAGCTGCGACTGGGCGATGTCATAGAGCCTCACCTCGTAGCCCGCGACCGCAAACACGTGCGCGATCCCATTGCCCATCTGCCCGGCGCCCGCGACGCCGATCCTGCCTTCCATATGAACCTCCGGATATGAAGAGTGTATCACTTACAAACAAGGAACTGCCTGACCGGATCATACTACCGAGTCTTGAATAATGGCTACACAAGAGCGCATTTCGCCTTGCTATAGCAGGGCGAAATGCGTTTTTGTGTAGACAATGCACCGGACTCGGTAGTAAGGACCTGGCTGGAGCCTGGTGCCTCCGAGGCGCTTGAGCGATTGTATAGCCGGATGCGGGAGGCAGCAACGGAAATCCCGGTGAGGGCCGCCTTGGGCAACTCAGTCGGCTACATGGATGATCGTGCGTCCCGCGACCCCTCCTTCGAGGATCGTCGTGAAGGCTGCCTGGGCGTCATGGAGTCGTATGCCCTGGGAGATCTCTGAGAGGCCCTCGGGCTTCCAGATACCGGACAGGCGCTTCCAGAGTTCGAGGCGCTCGTCGCGTGGCGTCCACGCAGTGTCGATGCCGCAGAGGGTGATGCCCCTCAGGATGAAGGGATGGACGGTAAGGCTGAGGTTCTGACCTCCCACGAGGCCGCAAGCGGTGACACAGCCGCCGACCTTCGTGGAACGCAGGACGTTCGCGAGCGTCGTGCCGCCCACCGTGTCGATTGCCGCGGCCCAGCGCGATTTCAAGAGAGGCGCATCGCTTTCTGTCTCGAGCTCGCTCCGATGTATCGAGCGCGAAGCCCCGAAGGAGCGGAGCCATTCCGCGCGGTCGCTCTTGCCCGTGGAGGCCACCACGCGGAAGCCGATGCGTCCGAGGATCATCACGGCGAGGATGCCCACCCCGCCGGTCGCGCCAGTGACGAGGACCTCCCCCGATGCGGGGCCGATGCCGTGGTCGATGAGCTTCCGCACTGAAAGGGCGGCGGTGATGCCAGCCACGCCCAGGGTGGCAGCCTCTTCGCGGGAGAGTCCATCCGGGAGGGGGATGACCCACTCGGCGGGTACACGGGCATACCCCGACCAGCCACCCCAGCTGCCGGCACCGAACTCCTGTCCCCCGACCAGGACCTCCTGTCCCTGGACAAAGCGCGGGTCGGAACTCTCTTCGACGAGGCCGACGGCGTCTATGCCGGGCACGTGGGGGAGGCGCTTGGCGACTCCGGGATGCCCTGTCGCGGCAAGGCCATCCTTGTAGTTGAGCGAGGTCCAGGAGATGCGGACGAGGACATCACCCTGCGGCAGATCCGCAAGGCCGCGGCGCGCCATGCCGCTCTTCAGTTCGCCATCCGATCCGCGTTCGACGATCCAGCAGGCAAAGTCCTTCATCGAAGCCCCCTCCGAAGGGGCCGTTGTGCCGGTCCCCCTCATGGATGGTATCATGCTCCCATGCTTGCACCCAGCATCCAGTTCGACCCCAGCCTCGCCGAAGCAGGTCTTCGCATCGCCCTTGTGTACGGCAGCGGGCTGACTATCGCCAAACGCGATGAGGCTCCAGCCTCCCTCGCCGCCCTCCTGTCCCGCGTCCGTGACAGCGGCGAGACCTTCCTCTCCGAGGGCCGCAAGAAGGCCGTGCGCGACCTCCTCCGGCACGGGAAGTACAAGCCAGCGGGGAGGGCCAAGCCCTCCAACGAGTACCTCCTGGCGGCCGCCCTCGAGGGAAGCTTTCCCCTGGTCAACCCGGCGGTGGACGCCAATAACGCGGCAAGCCTTGCCTATGGCTATCCGGCGAGCGTCTTCGACCTGGAAAAGTGCGGGTCTGAGCTCCTCCTCATGCGGGGCGGAGCCGGCGATTCGTACCAGTTCAACCCTTCAGGCCAACAGATCGACCTCGAGGACCTCCTGTGCGTCTGGATGAGGGGCGACGGCGGGTCGTCCCTGCCCATCGGCAATCCGGTGAAGGACTCGATGGCGACCAAGGTCTTCGAGCTCTGCGTCGGGGTGGTCGGCGTGGTCTACGCGCCACAGGGCCCCGAAGGACGCGACCTGGAAGCCTGCGCCGAATTGTATGCAGGCCTCCTGGAAAGCCAGTGCGGAGCGACCGCGACAGCGTGGACGGTCGCCGAGACGGGACCGCAACAGCAGCCGCAGCTGAAGCTGGGCAAACCGTGAAGGCGCTCTTCATCGGGGGGACGGGCAACCTCTCCTCCTACGCGGGGGCCGAGGCCAGGAAGCGCGGGATCGAACTAGTGCAGATCAATCGGGGAAGGGCTCCCGGCGTCCTGGGCCCGGCGGATGATGTCGAGACCATCGTGGCCGATGCCCATGACGGGGCAGCCCTCGCGAAGGCGGTCGGCAGGCGCGAATTCGATGTAGTGCTTGACTTCACGGCCATGGCTCCCCTCGACATCGAGCGCGACCTCCGGGTCTTCACGGGGAAGACGGGGCAGTACGTCTTCCTGTCGAGCGCATCCGCCTATCAGAAGCCTCCGCCCTCGCACCTCGTCACCGAGGCCACGCCCCTGGGCAATCCCTATTGGGACTATTCTCGCGGCAAGATCGCGGCCGAGGAGCGCCTTGCGGAACTGGGAGCCCAGCTCGGCCTCGCGTGGACGGTGGTCCGGCCCTCCCATACCTACGGAAGGTCGTGGATTCCGACGCCCTTTGGCTCGATGGATTTCACCATCGCCGCCCGGATGCTCGCCGGCAAGGAAGTACCCGTGCCCGGCGACGGGCAGGCGCTGTGGACCCTCACGCACGCGCGGGATTTCGCGGTGGGACTCGTGGGCCTCTTCGGCAAGGCGGCCGCGCTGGGGCAGGTCTTCAATGTGACCGGAGACGAGGCCCTGACCTGGGACGAGGTCTATAGGGACATCGCCAGGGCCCTCGGAGTGGAAGCCAGGCTCGTGCATGTACCCATGGAGGTGGTGGCGAAGGCCGCTCCGGAGTTCGGCATGAAGCTGTTTGGAGACAAGGGCTGGAGCACGGTTTTCGACTGCTCGAAGCTCAGGGCCCTCGTTCCTGAATTCCAGAGCCACACGCGCTTCGCCGAGGGCATCCGCGAGTCCGTAGCCTGGTACCAGGAGGAGCCCTCACGCCAGCGGCCCCTGCCCGCGACCGAGGCCGCCCTCGAGGCGATGCTGGCCGCCTGGGAACGCGCCCTGGCCGCCGTCTGATTTCTGGCCCGGCAGACCCGGAAGACCCGGAAGACCCGGCAGACCCGGAAGACCCGGCAGACCCGGCATGCGCAGCCTGCCCGGCCCTCGCCGCGCCCGGGAATCCGGTGTAAAGAAAAAGCCGGGCTCTACGCAGCCCGGCCTGATTGTGACGCTATATATAGTAATGACTATAGCGGAAGATCCTTGCGGGCAGAGCCCACCTTCGAGATGAGGCCGTAGGCTACTGCCTCCTCGGAATTCATCCAGTAGTCGCGGTCTGTGTCCTTTCCGACGCGCTCGAGGTCCTGGCCGGTTTCCTCGGCAATGATGCGGTTTATGCGCTCGCGGGTCTTTTCGAGTTCGCGGGCGTGGATCTCGATGTCCGTCGCGACTCCCCGGATGCCGGAGAGGGGCTGGTGGATGAGGTAGTGGGAATTGGGGAGGCCGAAGCGGCGATCCTTGGGGACGGCGAGGAGGACGAGGGCTCCCGCGCTGGCGACCAGGCCCATGCCGACGATGCTCACCCTGGCGTTGATGAAGCCGATCATGTCGAAGATGGCGAAACCCGCATCGACGTCGCCGCCGGGTGAGTCGATGAATACCGTGATCGGGGCGTCCGAGACGCTCTCGAGGAGGAGCATCTGCCTGACGACGCGTTCGGCCTGGTCCTTGTTGATCTCGCCGGACAGGAGGATGGTCCTCGTCTTGAGGAACTTCTCGGCGAGGGCCTCGACCGGCTTCGGCCGCTTGGTCTCCTCATCACCCTCGTCTTCGTCGTCGAAGCGGGGGCGGCGCGTCATATTGGAATTCATTGGTGCTCCTCGATGGAATTCTGGATGGCGAAAGCCTGCTAAATATACTTGCGGGACTCCGGGGGGCCAAGTCCTTGCATCGTCTTTGGAAATATATTATTTTCACTATGTTTATAGGAGGGATTGTGAGCCGAACCAGGAGCCTTGCAGGAATCATCATCATGGCCAGCCTTGTGCTCGGGGTTTCCTGCGGGAAATCCACGGGGCAGGGACAGGCTAGAGCCCTTTCTTCTGGCGCTGCCAGCTCAGCTGGCACTGGCGCCATCGCGACCCCTGTCGTGGCCTCGCAGGCCCCACGTCCCTGGTACGCGGAGCGCTTCGAACAGCTCGGATTCTACGTATTCCCGGCGCCTGTCGATGCGGGTGATTTTTCCACCGAGGCCCTGAACGGTGGCTCGGTGAAACTGTCCACGTTCAAGGGCAAGGTCGTGATGCTCAACTTCTGGGCGACCTGGTGCCCGCCCTGCCGCGCGGAGATGCCCTCCATAGAAATCCTCTCTAGGAAAATGAAGGGCAAGGCCTTCGAAATCATGGCCATCAGCGTCGGCGAAGGCAAGGACACGGTCGCGAAGTTCATCGCCCTCCAGAAATACAGCTACCCGATCTACCTCGATCCGGACAGCAGGCTCGGGACAGCCTTCAACGCAAGCTCGATTCCGACCACCTACATCTTCGGGAAGGACGGGAAGGCCATCGCAGGCATCCAGGGTTCGCGCCAGTATGACACGCCCGAAGTGCTGGCCCTCCTCGAGGAACTCATCGCCAAATGAGTGCCGAATGAACCCCACGGTCACCGACATCGGCTTCCTCGTCGCCTTTGGAGCGGGACTTTTGTCCTTCCTCTCGCCCTGCGTCCTGCCCCTGATTCCCGGCTACCTGTCCTTTATTTCAGGCTACGGGCTCGCGGACATCCGTGAGGGGAAGGCCCGGGGCAGCGTGCTTGCCCGCACGCTTGCCTTCACGCTGGGCTTCACCATCGTTTTCGCGCTGCTGGGGCTGCTTTTTGCCGGAGGAGGTGCCTTGCTCGGCGGAGGAGTCCCGAAGCTCGGCCTTGCCGCAGGAGGGGGCCTGCCACCGGCGAGGATC
Organism: Rectinemataceae bacterium; assembly: GCA_049317365.1. Lineage (GTDB taxonomy): Bacteria > Spirochaetota > Spirochaetia > Treponematales > Rectinemataceae > CAIJMU01. The sequence continues at coordinate 9,909 of JBMOIK010000066.1, forward strand.
ATCGCCATTGTCGCGGGTGCCGTGGTTACGCTTCTGGGCCTCAATCTCCTCTTCGATGTGGTCAAGCTCCTCAACCTCGAGGCGCGATTCCACCCCGGCAACAGGCCGCGAGGCCTGGGCGGAGCGCTGCTGTTCGGCATGGCCTTCGCTGCGGGCTGGTCGCCCTGCATCGGTCCCATCCTTGCCTCGATCCTCCTCTTCGCCGCCAGGGAGAGCGATCTCGGCAAGTCGCTGCTCCTGCTCCTGGCCTACTCCGCCGGCCTGGCCCTGCCCTTTGTCGCAGTCGGCCTCTTCTTCGACCGGCTCAAGCCCCTCCTTGATTTCTTCAGGCGCAGGGCCCGGGAAGTGCGGATCGTGTCAGGGCTCCTGTTGGTGGTCATCGGCATTGTGATGATCGTGGGCCGCCTCTCGGCCATCAGCTCGGCGGCGGTGAACCTCGGCTTTTCCCTGCAGTCGGCCGCAGGGGCCCACCCCGATGCCGCCCGCCTCTGGTCGGGTGGAGCCTGGTTGATACTCGCAATTGCGATGATTGTGCGCGCCGTCCTTGCCTGGAGAGGCTCGAAGGGCCGCGTCGCCCTGGTTGCGGCCCTCGTGTTCGCCGCCTTCGCCGTCGCGGAATTCGCGGGCCTTCTTTCGACGGCGACGCTCCTGTCGAAGTGGCTGCTCTTCCAGGGCGCCTAGGCTCTATCCGGTTGCCTAGGCTCTATCCGGTTGCCTAGGCTCTATCCGGGTAGCCTAGGCTCTATCCGGTTGCCTAGGCTCTATCCGGGTTGCCTAGGCGATGCCCGCGCGGAAGGACCTCCGGAAGTATCTCCTCCTGCCGCGCTCGGCCCAGACCACGATGATGGCGAGGAGGATGCGGGGGATGGTTATCCAGAGGATGGGGATTCCCAGCACGACGTAGAGCGTGGTGTACTCAAGGAGGGAATGGCAGGCGCCCGCGTGGTGGTTGAGGAGGTCGCCGTCCTGCGGCTTCATCCGTCCTTCGTCTATCTCCTTGACGATGATGCCTGCCCCGTAGGGATAACCGACGAGGTTGATCACGATCCACAGGAAGCTCAGGGAGGCTGGCAGTCCGAAGATCCGCATCGCCGGCGCGAAGAGCCTCGACAGCCATTTCAAGGCCCCGAATTCCTCGAGGAAGCCCTGGATCATCATTATCACAAGTACGATGATTCCGATCTTGAGGGCGAGGGATCCTGTCGACAGCCCCCAGGCGGCCAGCATGTCGGGAAAGGCCAGCCTGGTGGCCGAGGCTGTTGCGGAGAAACTCCGGGCGGACAGCGAGGCCGGCAGGACAAGGTTGAGCACGAAGGCGCTCGCGATGGCCAGGAAGAGCCTGAGCACGAACATCTTTATGGCCGAGGATCCGGTCTTGCGCATGACGGCGGACTCGACGATGAGGTTGTGCGCTGTCAGGCACATGAAGGCGAGGATGGTGGCTTCGCGGAGGTCGAGGGCGAGCGAAGCTGCCACGGCGATGGCGCTGTAGATGCTCAGGAACAGCGAGGAGATGATGACGAGGGCAGCCTCGCCGGGAAGGCCGACCAAGCGCATGAGCGGCGAGACAAGGCCTGCCAGTGCCCTGAGGAGGCCGCTCCACTCAAGGAGGGCGACCACAAGAGTGACGGGAATCACGATGCCCAGGAGGAACCAGATGGTCCGGATGGAGGCCCTGAGGCTCTGCACGGCCGCTGCGGCGACGCGGGCGGGCAGGGATGCCTTGTCGGACGTCATGGGCAGGAATCTAGCCCGCTTTCTTCAGACCCGTCAATGAGAAGCGTCTCATGCCGGCGGCGCCCTGCGATCATCCACCGCGGCGCCAGTCCGGCCCGACGACTGTCCTCGGCGCCTGCCGGCCACGGCGCGAGCCGCTTCAGACAGGCTCCCATCGGCGGTGATGCCCTCCAGCGTGCCCGGTATTCGATAGCCCCAATTCCAGGCATTGTCTGTTCCGGGAACATTGACGCGCTCGGCGGCCGGGTCGGGGCCCCGCCAGGCCGCTGACATCGCAAGGAGATCCTGGATGGGGAAAACCACGATGCGGGATGCAGCGGAGGCGAGGGCCTCGTTGAGGAAGCGGGCTTCGGCGCAGCCCAGGAGGGGAGGGGGATTTCCTGAGACCAGGCCCAGGGCTTCCGCGGCGCAGGACCAGACTGCGTCCTGGTCGGCTTCGCGCTCCCACCATTGTCGGAGCGAACTTGAGTCGTGCACCGAAGGACAGGCTACCGAGGCCTCGGGATAGTCGGAAAGGGGCACGAAGGGTTGGCCCCTCTCGTTCCAGCGCCGTGTCCACCTCTGGACGCGGAGGCCGAGGATGTCGAGGGACTCAAGGACGCGGGGAACGTAGGGAGGGATTCCTCCAAGATCCTCTGCCGTCGCGAGCATGTCGCTCGACGCGGTCAGGACCTCGAGTATCTTCCGGCCATTGCCCTCGTGGAGGCTCATTGATTCGGCACCGCGCGTCTCGACGAGCCTGCCGAGGGCATCGCGCTCGCCGCCCGAGAGGCTTTTTCCGGAAGTGCTGTCACGCCACGCAGGAGTCGCGACAAAGCAGTCCGGTTCAATCTCGAGGAGGGCGCGGTCGCGCCAGGCGCGGCAGAGGTATTCGAAGAGCTGCCCGGGAACCTCCCCAAGACGCGCATGGATATCCTCCTCGCCCAGGATGTCGGTACGGAAAAGGAACAACTCCTCGTTTCCGATACGGTCGAGCAGCGATGATATCGCGCGCTCCAGCGACTGTCCGTTCCCGCCTGCGGAATCTCGGAGGGCCGACAGGGGAAGGTGGGGCTGCGACAGCCAGCGGACGCGGCCATCGTCGAAGCCGAGCGAGGCGAGCTCCGCCCGGGCGACAGGGAGGGTCGGGAGGAAGTGGCCGAGCCAGGCATTGCGCTCGCGTGCGCCGCTCGTCCACAGGCGGAAGAATCCGAGGACGTGGTCGATCCTGTAGGCTGAATAGTGCCGGGCAGCCACCGCAAGGCGGCTGCGCCAGAAATCATAATTGCGGGCTTCGAGCTCCCCCCAGTTGTACGCGGGGAAACCCCAGCTCTGGCCCAGGGGATTTTCCCCGTCGGGAGGCGAACCCGCCGATACGTCGAGCCTGAAGATCGCCCGGTCGGCCCAGACGTCGGCGGAATCCTTGGCGATGAGGATGGGAATGTCCCCGAGGAGTTCGATGCCCCTGGCTCGCAGGGACTGCGTGGCTGCGCCGAACTGCTCCTCGGCACGGAACTGGAGCCAGGCGTTGAATCGGGTACCTGCCGCGAGTTCCGGCTCCGACCACAGGGTCGTAAGGGTCGCCGCGGTCACCGTCGAGTGGCCCGACCATTCCCACCAGGGCTTGCCACCCTCGCGCCGCTTGAGTTCGCAGAAAATGGCGTAGGGCTTCACCCATGCATTGGCCCTGAGCCAGTCTGGATAGCCCGGGAGGCCAGCGAGAGCTGCGTCGAGGTCCGCAGCCGCCTTCGGGCCAACCTTCCCGGCTGCGTAGGCCAGGTCGAAGACATCCCTCAGTACCCTGAGCTTTTCATCATAATAGCTTCCATAGTCGAGGCGCTCCTCGTCCCTTCGTTTCCTGGCCCGGGCCAGGGCCTTCTTCACGATCGGGGCGGCGGGGCCCTCCGGGGCTGCCTCGGGCAGGGCCCCGAGGCTGATGAAGAGGGGGTGGAGGGCGAAGGCCGAGAGGGCCATGTAGGGAGAGGGTGTCGAACCGGTGTCGTTGACCGGGAGGAGCTGCACGAGGCCGAAATCCCAGGAGGCTGCCAGCTTGCCAAGCAGCGCCAGATCCGGGTATTCCCCGCAGGCGGGCGACGCTTCGCTCCGGAGGCAGCTGAGCGCCGCCACGATTCCAGCCCGGGGTCGCCCCCGATCCTCATATTTCATGCTTTCTCTCCCTTCATTGCCTTCGGGCCAGACCCGCCGAAAAGGGCCTTGAGGGCCCCCCCGAGGTCCGAGACCCTCTTCCAGTCACTTGTGTCTTTTTCAGCGCCCTTGTCTCCAGGATCGGGACTGCCGTACTCGTCGGCGGGTCCGAGCACCAGGGGGAAGCCCAGGTTGGCGGCAGCCCTTGCGCGCTTCCGCATCTGCACGACGGGCCTGACCTCCCCCGCGAGCGAGAGCTCCCCCGCCAGCGCCGCGCCTGATGGCAGGGCCTGGCCTGTGCGCGCCGACCAGAGCGCCGCCGCGACGGCGAGGTCGATGCCCGGCTCCGTGAGCCGCATGCCTCCCGCGACGTTGACGTAGAGGTCGTTGTCCGACAGGCGCATGTTGGCATGTTTTTCGAGCACTGCCGCGATGCGCGACACCCGCGCCACCTCGATGCGGTCGGAGTACACGCGCGTGAAGCCGGCCTTGGCCGGTACGGCGAGGGCCTGGATCTCGACCAGGAGCACGCGTGAGCCCTCGTGCACGGGAGCGACGGCCACGCCGGGGGGCATTCCCGTTTCGCGCCTGACCAGGAAGAGCCCGCTGGGGTCGAGGAGTTCCGACAGGCCCT
>JBMOIK010000067.1:0-14211 GCA_049317365.1 Rectinemataceae bacterium
GGACATTGAGCTTGCCCCGTTCCTCGAGGGCCTGGAGGACGACACGCTTTGAGTCCTTGTTTATTTTCACGGGTTCATCCTTGCTTCTGTATATACGGCATGGAGGGAAAGAGTCCACAGGAAAAAATCCCGCCGGAATTCCGGGAAGCCCGGCCAGCGGACAGGGTCTTCATGAAGGTGGCCTTATGACGCCATTCCGTCCCCCGGTCTCGGGGATGACGGAGGCGAATCCGAAATTCAGCAAGGCCAGGACGAGGAGGAAGGAGAAGAGCGAGACGTAGGCCGCCTGCGGATAGACAAGGACGTCCTTTCCGGCAAGCGCGGAAGGATGGAAACCGTCAAGAATCATCCCGCAGCCTTGGGCGACCGTACCGCAACCGAGATAGGCGAGCGCGTTCATGACTGAGATGCCTGAGGCGAGAAGCTCGGGTTGGTTCAGGTCCCTCATGGTCGCCTGGCTCGAGGGACCCGATATCCCGATGGCCATCGCGAGAAGGAGATAGGCAGCGAGGAGGACGGCCTCGGCTGCGCCGAGGAGTGTGGCTGCAAGGAGGAGGGCCAAGGCTGCGACGATGGCCGCCGAACCGGCCATTATGCCAGGCTTGTTCCGACCTCCGACCATCCTGGGGAGAAGGCCGCCCAGGGCGACGCTCAGGGCGCTCATGACCGTCATCGCGAGGAGAACTGCCGCTGCGCTTGCTGAATCGAGACCGGCCCGATCCTGGAGGAACTTCTTGCCGAGGATGGTGAGGACCACGAAGTAGATGGGAAAGCTGATCAGGGAGGAGACATAGGAGGGCCAGCAGGATCGGTTCGCAAGGACGAGGCCGAGGGAGGTGAAGGAGGGTGCTGTCCGCCTTTGATGCCCCTCGCGTGAAGGGGTCGAAAGCAAGGCGGCAGCGGCCAGGGAGGCGAGGCTGAGGGCAGCGACGACGATGAGGGCCTGCCGCCATCCGAGGGCTGCGACGCTGCGTTCGAAGGGCAGGGTCGCCGCAACCCCACCACAGTAACCGACTGCGAGGAGGGATCCGAGGGCCAGAGGGAACTGCTCCACCGTAAAGTGGAGATGGATTTCCTTGATGATGGCGAGGTAGATGAAACTCGCGCCGAGACCGGTGAGGGCACGGGCGGCCAGGAGGAGGGGGAGGGAATGTGAGAGGGGAAACAGGAGGGATCCCACGACCATGACGAGGCCCCCGCCGATCAGGTTCCGCCTCCCTCCCCATCCGTCGACAAGGATGCCGACGAAGACCTGCATGCCGCCGTAGATCCAGGTAAAAAGGGCCCCGAGGGCAGCAACGCTGGCTGCGGCGAGGCTGAAATCTACCTGGAGTTCGTCGAAGATCGTGCCCGGTATCGCTGTTCTTTGGACGTAGGAGAAGAAATAGACCGAAGCCATTGCGGCGAAGGCTACAAGGGCGCTGCGCGGTCTTCCGGCTGCAGTTGCGGTCTGGATCATCCCGATTCCGTCAATGCGCAGCTGGTGTTTTTGGCATGACATCGATCGCGCTGACCGGGGGTGGCGCGATCATGGGCGAGGATAGGCGTGGAGCCGGATTCGGTTCCACGAAAACGAAAGGCTGCTGGCATTCGGAACAAGTATGGCGCCTGTATTCTCTAATTTGCAAGAAGAAATGCCCAATACGATCAATATTTTGCTTGAGAAGCGAAGTTTTCTCGAAAGATGTTGACAGTTTCGCTCCCCCCGTCCTAAAATCCCCTGTGTTCTGTCCGCAACTGCACAGCGCGCTGCGGAGTTGCCAAAGGAGCTTGCCATGCCGTCCCTTTTCCCAGTCACCGAGATCGATACGAAGGTCTACGAGCAGGAACTGCGCGACTTCCTGCCCGACAGGATGATCGACATCCACACTCACGTATGGCTCGACAAGTTCGCCGCCCGGGAACCGGAGGAGGTGAAGCGCGCGGTAACCTGGCCCGCCCTGGTTGCGGCCGAGAGTCCCATCGAGGAACTCCTGGAAACCTACCGCCTCATGTTTCCCGGAAAGGCAGTGACGCCACTCATTTTCAGCAGCCTCAAGCGGGGTGACGATCACGAGGGGCAGAATCGCTATGTCGCGGAATGCACGGCTCGCCATGGCGTTCCTTCACTGCTCTACGCCTTCCCGGAATGGAGTGCGGAGGACCTCCTCTGGAGGATCCTCCGTGGCCGTCACCTGGGCATCAAGGTCTATCTGAACCTCTCCCCGGCCTATCTGCCGGAGAAGGAAATCCGGATCTTCGATTTCATCCCCCACCATCAGCTCGAGCTGCTCGATTCCAGGAAGATGATCCTCATGCTCCATGTCCCGAGGGACGGGCGCCTGGGCGATCCGGTCAACCTGGCCCAGATGCTGGAGATCGAGGAGCGCTACCCCGACCTCAATGTCATTTACGCCCACATCGGCAGGGCCTATTGTCCCGAGGATTTCGGGAAGGCCTTTGAGCTCCTCCGAAAGACGAAGAAGCTCGTTATGGATTTTTCGGCCAACACCCTCGACGAGGCAATGTACCGGGTCCTCGACGCAATCGGTCCCAATAGGGTCCTCTTCGGCTCCGACCTTCCCATACTCAGGATGCGCATGCGCCGGATCTGCGAGAAGGGCAGATATGTCAACCTTGTGCCCAAGGGCATGTATGGGGATGTTTCGAAGGACCCGAACATGCGCGAAGTCGCCGAGGCTGAAAGCCGGGACATGACCTTCTTCATGTACGAGGAGCTGCGGGCCTTCAAGCGGGCAGCGGCGAGGCTGGGGCTCGGGAAGAGTGACATCGAAGCTGTCTTCCACGGCACCGCGCGGGCCCTGATAGACCGGGTCGGCCTGGAGCTCTATGGAAGGGCCTTCATGCCTACTGCTGCTGTATCCGCCACCGCTACCGGCGACGGAATCTGATCCGGAAGGGCGGCTGAGTGGAAACTCCCTACGTAGACAAGGCATTGCTGCCTGCCATCCTTGAGCGGAACGAGGCTTTCTGGAAGGGCGAACTCAAGGAAGGACCCCTGGTCTGGGCGACGGCACCGGACGGTCTTGCCGGGGACCCACCCAGGGCTCCCGCAGTCGAAGCCGAGGAATGGACGGATGTCGGCTACGTCATGGCCAAGGCGGAATACAGCATTGCCCACACGGTTTATGCAGGGGATGCCCTGCCCACACACAATCCCTGGCTCGGCCCCGACCAGTTCGCCGCCTGGCTCGGTGCGGACATCACCTTCGCGCCCCGTGACGACACCTCCTGGGTCAAGCCCTTCGTGGAGGACTGGTCCGACCATCCGAAGCTTTCCATCGATCCGGGCAACCGCTGGTGGAAGCTCTACCTCGAGATACTCCGCGCCTCGGTGGAGCGCGGGAGGGGGCGATGGGTCACCTGCTATCCGGACCTCCACAGCGGGATCGATGGATTGGCCGCCATCCGGGGCTCCCAGGTCCTGATGTTGGACCTCGTCGACCATCCCGAGCTGGTCAAGGACCGGATGGGGCAGATGACGCGGCTCTGGAAGGAGATCGTCGACCAGGTTTCCCGGATCATGGGGCCGGGCGGGCAGGGTAGTACTAATTGGACCCTTGGCTGGAGCGCCGGCCGCTTTGTCTGCCTCGGTCAGAACGACTTCTCCTGCCTTGTGAGCCCCGGGATGTTCGACGAATTCATCCTCGAAGACACGGCTGAATGCTGCGGGCACGTCGACCACATCATCTACCACCTCGACGGACCAGGAGCGCTCCAGCACCTCCCCCGGCTCCTCGAGATCGGGAAGATCGACTGCATCCAGTGGATACAGGGAGCCGGTGCCGCCCTTCCCTCGAACTGGCTTCCCCTCCTGAAGCGGATCCAGGATGCGGGCAAGTCCGTGCAGCTCTTCTACGGGGGAGCCCATGGCGGGAAAGCCGACTTCGGGGCGGAGATCGATGCCCTCTGCGGAGCCCTCGACACCTCGCGCCTTTTCATTGCGGCTGTCCTCGACACTCCGGAGGCCGCACGTTTCGTGGTGGATCGGGCGCGCAGCGCGGGACGGAAATAAGGATGGCGGAGGAGCTGCGACATTCCAGTGCCGCCGCGCCAGCGAAAGGTCCTGAAACGATGACAAGGAGAGAACCAGAGATGCCCAATCAAGTCGCTACCATCGGATTGCTGCCCTTCTATCTCAAGCTCTATGATGACCTCGACCGGGGAAGCCGGGCCGGCTTCGACGCCTACATCCGGCGCATCGAAGGCGGTTTTGCTTCGCGGGGGCTCAAGGTCGTGACGGCGGAGATCTGTCGTGTCGCCGGTGAATTCGCCGGGGCGGTCCAGAACTTCGAAAAGGCCGGCGTCGATGCGGTGGTCACCCTCCACCTGGCCTATTCCCCCTCCCTCGAAGCCATCGAGGCTTTTGCCGGCACGAAGCTTCCGATCGTGATCCTCGACTCCACCATGGATGCGGACTTCGGGACCAGCGTGAAAGCCGATCGCATCATGTACAACCACGGCATCCACGGGGTGATGGACTTCGCCTCGCTGCTCCGTCGCCGCGGGAGATCCTTCGAGATCGTGGCCGGCCACGATAGCGACCCCCGGGTTCTGGACCGGGCGGCCGATCTGGTGAGGGCTGCGCGTGCGGCGGGCGACCTTCGCGGCAGCAGGGTGCTCCGCGTCGGTGAAACCTTCGCCGGGATGGGCGACTTCTCAGTCCCGGAATCAGTAATGGTAGCGAAGCTGGGCGTCCAGACGAAGCAGATCAGCCTAGACGAGCTCGACAAGGTGATCCTCCAGGTGAGCGAAGCCGCCGTGGCCGAGGAGGTCGCCGCCGACCGCTTGCGTTTTGCCTGCGAGCTTCCCGAGGAAGTCCATCTCCGTTCCGTGCGTGTCGGCCTCGGCCTTCGCAGGCTGCTCGAAGAGGGCGGCTACGGCGGCTTCAGCGTGAATTTCCTGGCCTTCGACCGGAGGGACCGCCCCTCGGACACCATGCCCTTCCTCGAGATCTCGAAGGCCATGGCCCGTGGCATCGGCTATGGCGGAGAGGGCGATGTCCTTACCGCCTCCATGGTCGGCGCCCTGGCGCGCGCCTTCGGACAGACCACCTTTACCGAGATCTTCTGCCCCGACTGGGCTGGCGACAGCCTCTTCCTGTCGCACATGGGCGAGATCAGCCCTTCGGTGGCCGGGGATAAGCCGCGCATGATCTCCAAGCCCTTCTTCGGTGGGGGAGCCCGGGACCCTGCCCTCCTGACCTGCGCCGTACAGCCGGGCAAGGCAGTCTTCGTCAACCTGGTTCCCGGGCCACAGGATAGCTTTTCCCTCATCGTCGCTCCGGTCGAGGTCCTGGCTGAAGATAGCCGCCTCGATCCCCCCATGCGCGACACGGTGCGCGCCTGGGTGAGGCCGCCAGGAGGAGTGGCCCGATTCCTCGAAGCCTACTCGCGCCTGGGTGGAACCCACCACAGCGCCCTCGTGCTCGGCGACCGGGCCGAGGCCATCGCTGCCTTCGGACGCTGGAGTGGATGGACAGTGACCATCGTGGACGGATCAGGCAGATGAGTGCGGCGCTCACAGCCTCCGATGACGAGGCCTGGTACAAGGCCGAGATAGCCCCGATCCTGCCCCCCACCGTGCTCGATTTCCATACCCATATCTGGTCGTCCGAAAACTGGAAGGAGACACCCTGGGATACAGACAAGAAGGGTAGCCAGTACATGGTCACCAACGAGTTCTATCCCCCCCTGCAGCTGCTTGCCGACGGGCGCGCCTGCTTCCCTGACCGCGCCTACGAGGCTGTCTGTTTCGGCTATCCGACTCCGGCAGCGGACTGGGAAAAGGACACAGCCTACGTTGCTGCCGCCGCCCACGAGCATCGTGGGCTCTGGCCGCTGGTGGTGGCCGGGCCCGACCTCGCGATATCGCGGGAACGCTACGAAGAGGCCTTGGATGCCGGCGGATTCTACGGCTTCAAGGTGTTCCTGAACTGGTACGGCGACAACTACGGAGACAAGCGCATCGAGGAGATGTTCGGAGCGGTTGAGCTCTCGCTCGCCAACGAGCGCCGGCTCGTGATCCTCCTCCACGTGCCTCGGCGGGGACGCCTGGCGGACCCGGAGATCCAGGCTGGGCTGCGTTGGCTGGCCGGCGAATGCCCCGAGGCCCAGATTGTCCTTGCGCACTGCGGCCGATGCTACATGCCCTCCGAGATGAAGCAAGCCATCGGCAGCCTTCGCGGCCTTCCCAATGTCTGGATGGACAGCTCGATGGTCATGGACCCGGTGGTGTTCCAGATTGTCCTGAACGAGATCGGTCCGGGGCGACTCCTCTTCGCCACCGACTTCCCGGTGGCAGCCATGCGCGGCAGGCGGGTCCAGGTCAGGGACCACTGGGTGGACGTGGTGGCGCCGGGCTATCCGCTGAGCGCCTATCGAGTGTCCGGCGAGGACTTCAAGGCGGGCTACATGACCTGGGAGATCGTGCTGGCACTCCGCTGGGCGGCCGAGTTGACCGGCGTCAGCGACAAGGATCGCAACGGAATCTTTTATGACAACGGGATGTCGGTGTTGCGCGCTGTGCGAAGGTCCACGCGGCTGCCCTAGACAACGACCCTACAGTTTCCCGTATTTCCGTCCCGCCTCGGAAAACGCCAGGATCTTGTCCCTTGGCGTGTCTTCGTTGAAATAGTCGGTGGTTCCGAGGATGAAGTTGCAGCGGCCCCGGACTGTGTCGAGCACCCTCTTCGTCGTCGCTTCGATCTCTGCAGTGCTGCCCTTGCGGAGGAGGTCCAGCTGGTCGATGCCTCCCAGCAGGGTTGTAGCCTTGCCGAAGGTCCGGACCGCTTCCTCGAGAACCGTGTCGCCATAGGGGGCGGGCGTGAGCGATTCGTAGGCCCGCAGACCCAGGCCCGGGTAGAGGGAGAGGAGTCCCTTGGCATAGCCGCAGTTGTGGTAGAGAACGGGAACTCCCTGAGCCTGGATCCAGTCTATGAAGCGCTTTTCGTAGGGCCAGACGTGGCTCTGGAAAAACTCTGCGCTCACCATTTTGCCATTGGCGACATTGCCGGCGTAGCAGAGCACATCGGCCCCGGCGTCGATCAGCTGCTGGACGAAGTCCATATAGCGTTTCAGGAAGTGGCGCATCATGCGGTCGTAGAATTCCGGTTCAAGCAAGGCATCCATCAGGAGCTCGTCGAGCTTGCGATAGTAGAGGGCGAGGAGGTTGAAGGCTCCCTGGATCCAATTGACGGCGGGCTTTTCGCCGGGGATGGGGAGCCACCACCCCCTCTTCCCCGACCGCGATCCTGGCCTTTCTGATGTCTTCGACAGGCGCCTTCCCCACTGGGGGCTGGAAGGACTCGAAAAGCTCAAGGTCGGCTGGCGACTTGATCGGAAACTCAAGGAAGGCAGACTCGGCGTCGTACTCGCAGGTCCAATTGAGCGCTTCGCGGCATTCGATCGTCCCCCCCGGCGTGCGTATGCGCGTCTGGGTGGTCGTATTGCGCCCATCCATGGCTTTCGTGGTCTCGATCTGCCAATCCACTGCGGTCGGACCGAGGGAATCGAGCGCCGGCGTGCAGTTGCGATGGATGAGGTCGAAGCCATAGGAAGCGTAGACCTCCGGAGTGCCTGCGACCCAGTCCACCTCGTGTGTCCCAAAGAACTCCTTGACGTGGTTGACATGGATAAATGGAGAAACGGGGATGTGGCCGATAGGCTCCTGCCGGAATGTACGCAAAAGCTCTTCGCGGGGTGAGTAAGGGCTCATTGTCTTCCTCCAAGGTTCCACGTGGGAATCGTTTGACCGATCAGCGGCCCTGCAATAATACGCCAGAATATTGATTACTTCAATCAAAACAAGTCTTTTTTCTTGACAGATCCAAGGGTGACTGCTAGTGTTTAGAAGTACCACTTTCGGGAATGTAGGTTCCCGACGACATGCTTTGCGGAAAAGGAGAAGGGCCTATGAAACGAATCTTGGTGCTTTTGCTAGTTCTTTCAGTCGGCATTTCGGCATTTGCCGCGCCGAGTGCGGCTGATGCGGCGCTCAAGGGTGACTTGTCCATTTTTGCCTGGCTGCCCGACAATCCGGATATTGTGGTCAATTGGGTGGATGCGTTCAAGGCAAAGTATCCGAACATCACGCTCAACTCGCAGATGATGACCGGGCAGAACCTTACGGAGAACCTGCAGCCCAGGTTCGCTTCCGGAAATATCCCGGACGTGTTCTCCTTCGAGCTCGATCCCTTCTCGCACGGCCAGGTGGACGCGGGAAAGATCGCCGACATCGGCGACACCAAGGCCTGGGCGGAGATGGTGCCCGCGATGCAGGCCTCCTGGACCTACAACAAGGTCAAATACGGCATTTCCGGCGGCATCGCCACCACTCTCATCTATTACAACATGGACTACTTCAAGAAGGCCGGCATCGCTGCCCCTCCGAAGAACTGGGATGAATTCCTGGCCGCCTGCGAGAAGCTGAAGAAGGTCGGTATCGCTCCTCTGGTTTGGTACGGCGGATTCCCCAACATGCTCTCCAACGGCCCCCTGAGCTGGGGACTGGCGAACTATGTCTATCCCAACGAAGCAGCTGTCGTGAAGAACATGGCCACGACCAAGTATGACTACGCGAAGAACAAGGGCTGGCTCGAGACCTATCAGAAGATGGATATCCTGAACAAGAAGGGATATCTCATGAAGGGCTTCACCTCTACCGACTACGCCGCTGGCCAGGATCTTTTCAACGCCGGTGACGCCGCGATGCTTTTTGCCGGAACCTGGCAGGCTGCCTACCTCATCGACAAGGCCAATTTCCAGACCGGCCTCTTCCTGCCCCCCTGGAACAACAAGGGCAAGGAACTCGTCGTCGTCAACGCCTCCGAGACCGGTTGGGCCGTGGGCAAGAATGGCAACGAGAAGCTCGGAAAGCTCCTCCTCGATTTCATGTTCTACGACAACTTCAATATCTACCAGAACCCCCGTGGATCGGTGTCTCCCTTCAAATCGACGAAGGGGAACGTCCTCAACGCGAAGCTCGGAGCGGCGATGGTGGAACTCAACAAGTATCCCAAGTTCGTCGACCTCTGGGGACGGCTCCTGCCCACTCCTGCGGCGACCGAATCGACCACCCTGGCCCAGTCCATCTACATCGACACGACGCCTGAGGCGGTCATTCCCCTCATCACCAAGGCGCAGAACGACTGGTTCGCTACCAAGTAAGGACTCCTTCTCTTGAGCGCGTGCGGAGGGCAATCTCCGCACGCGCGTGCTGTTCGGGCATTGGCAATATTGGGGAGCGGGGGGAAGTGGGGATGCGAAAGAAGGAACTGAGGCTCTATTCGACCTTCACTGACCGATGGGCGCTGCAGGGATTCCTGTTCATGCTACCCGCCCTGTTCTTCGTCACCTTGTTCATTGTCCTGCCGGTCTTCCTCAATGTCTTCCTCGCCTTTACCAATTACAAGGGTTTTGGCGTGCCGTACCGCTTCATCGGACTGCAGAATTTCCAGTCGCTGGTGACTGATGCCTCGTTCTGGCTCGTGCTCGGCAACACTTTCAGGCTCCTCTTGATCTATGTGGTGGTCCTCAACGTTGCGGCGATCTTCCTTGCGATCCTCATCGTGGACGTGGGCGCGCGCTTTGGCAATTTCGTGAAGGCCCTCCTGTATTTCCCCTGCCTGCTGGCGCCGATAGTCGTCGGCTTCGTGTGGCGGCTTATCCTGAACTACAACCGGGGACTCGTCAATTCAACCCTTCGCAGCCTCGGGCTTGAGGGTCTCGCCCAGAACTGGCTCGGCGAGCAGGCGCTGATCATTCCTGTCATCAGCCTCGTGATCGTCTGGTTTGCGACTGGCTACTACACCATCATCTACTATGCGGGAGTCATGGCGATCTCCCCGGAATACTACGAGGTTGCGACGCTTGAAGGCGCCAGCGGCATACAGAAATTCCGCTTTGTCACCCTTCCGATGCTGGCTCCTGCCATCACCATCAACGTCGTACTGAGCACCATGGGTGTCCTGGGAGCCTACGACCTGCCGACGGCCATATCCGCAGGCGGGGGCCCTGGCTACCACGGGACGACCCTGGCAATCCTCGTGATCCGCTATGTCTATGACACCTACCAGGAGGGGAAGGCCCTTGCCGTGGCAGTGATCATGTCCCTGATCGCGGTGATCCTGGCCTATTTCGAGCTCAAGATCCTGATCAAGCGGGAGGACCACTCGTCATGATGGGCGAAAAGAGCCGACGCATCCAGAACATGCATATCGGCGGACATGTCATACTCGTCATAGTTGCTACGATAATTCTCGTGCCCCTCTACTATGTCTTCATCAACGCATTCAAGACGGATGCGGCGATCAACCTCCATCCCATGGAATTCAGCCTTGATTATTTCACCATGGGCAACATGGCGAATGTCTGGCGCCTCCTGGCCTTTCCCAAGGCCCTCCTCAATTCAGTCATTCTCGTCGTGATCAGCTGCGGCATACTCATCGTTGCAGGGTCGATGGCGGGTTTCGCGATCGCAATCGTGAACAACCGCCTCCTCAAGACGCTCTACGTCATCCTGATCCTCCTGATCTCGGTGCCCTTCCAGGTCATCATGATCTCCATCATCCAGATACTGAGCGCCACGAAACTCATGAACAACTATTTCGGAACCAGCTTCGTCTTCGCGGCGGTGAGCATGCCGTTTACCGTGTTCCTCTACACGGGTTTCATGCGGGCTGTCCCGAGGGAGCTCTGCGAGGCGGCCATCGTCGATGGCTGCGGCATGGGCCAGACCCTCCTTCGCGTCTACCTGCCCCTGATGAAGATCGTTACGTCCACCATCCTCATCCTGAGGGGAACGGGCATCTGGAACGACCTTCTCATTCCCCTGGTCACCTTCACCAATGAAAGGTATGATCCCCTGGTCAGGCGGCTCTATTCATTTGCGTCCCTGCGCTTCAACCGCTGGGATCTCCTGTTTGCGGGAACAGTTCTCTGCTCCATCCCCATCCTCATGCTCTTCCTCTTCCTGCAGAGGGTTTTCATCCGGGGGCTCATGGTAGGGTCGGTCAAGGGCTGAGCGTCGCTGGTTTCCCCGCCCTACAAGCCTCGTGCGACCTGGCCATGGGGAGCGATGGAGGCGACCGGCGCAGTGCCTTCAAAGCCTACGGCGACATAGGAGGCTTCGAGCGTTTCCCCTGCCCGGATGAGGCGGGCGCTGCCGTCCCTGATCGCGTCTGCAACGGTCAGCTGGGCTGTCGAAAAGGGTTCGAGGGCGATCAGGTAGGTCCTGCCGTACCATGGCGCGGTATAGGCCCCTCCATAAGCCTGCCAGAACCAGAGAGCCGGAAAGACTTCGAGGGGCCAGCTCATGCCGAAACCGACGCCGAGTCTCTCGTTGCGAACGGCATACCAGCCCTCCGCGAGGTCGCTTAGTTTCAGGGTATCGGTGGTGTCAGCCTCGATGCCTGGGACTTCCCGAAGATCCAGGCTCTCCCCCCTCCTGCCGACCGCATGGGGCCAGTCCGAGGATCCTTCTGCAAAGCGCGTGACCGGATTGAGCTGGCTGCACTGAATCCGCGCGGCCGACAGATCGATCCTGCATCCCGCCTCGATAAAGGGTGCTCCGAGGGCCGGATGCTGTCCCCACATGACCGGAAGGTCGATCCGGCCCTCGTTCCTGATCCTCTCGGTGATGAAAAGTGTCGGGACTCCCCGCTCGAGGGAGACTACCTTTTCAACGAAAAAGGGCGTACGGCAGGTTCTCACCTGGAAACGGATGCTGATGCGTTCGGGTGAGTCTTCGAGGATCGAGTAGTCCCAGGGCAGGGTCGGAAGCTCGCCATGGGCGCCGAAGCTCTGGCCCTGGTACTCGCAGGGATTTCCTCCGGTCGGGAAGCAGTCCTGCCATCCGCCCTCATAGAAATCCAGGAAGGCGCTGCCCGGGGTATGCGAGGTGGCGACATAGTGTGCCGGATTGCGGACGCCCCAGGGCGAGTGCCAGAGAAAGTCGATGTCCTTCGGCTTGTAGATGAATTCGAAGATGTCGGAACCCTTGTCCGCCAGGAAGCTAACCCGAAGGAGTTCGTTCTCCATGGTCAGGGTCCTGAGGCCTCGGTAGAGGTATTCCCTGATACGGCAGCCGAAGCTGCGCTCATGCGTGTACAGGATCATGGGCAAAGCTCCTTGCATGAAAGCAGATATTCCTCCAACCGCGTCGCGGCTTCGGACCTCCCCGGACTCGGCTCTATCCTGACGGAGGGGGGTAGCATCGAGTCCGAGATCGAGACGAGGGAGAGCCCGGGTTCGACGAGGGCGCGGGCGAGCATCGCTGCGCCGAGGGAACTCGTTTCGGGGAGTGAGATGCAATCGACCGGGAGGCCGGTAGTGTCGGCAATGATGCCCGGCGTGACAGCGCTCGTCGCGGCCTTCCCGCACATCACGAGCCTGTCCACGCCGATCCCGCCCCCAGCCATCATGAGCAGATAGCGGCCCAGCTCGCAGGCAAGCCCTTCCATGAGGGAGCGGAGGACATGGGCCTGAGTGTGCCCAAGGCGGAGTCCATCGAGCCGACCGGCGGTGCCAGGTGGCAGACCCGCCGCCCCGAGGTCGGAGAGGAGGGGACGGAAGCGGAGGCCCTCGCTGCCTGGGGGCACCAGGGCAATGAGTTCGTCGGTTTCCCGGACGCTCATGGCGGGGCGGCCGAAGAGCTTCGAGGCCCAGGTGATGCAGGCCCCTCCGTTGACCATCGAGAGCATCTGCCCGAAGAGGCCGGGCACGGGATGGGGTGTCACCAGGGCTATTCCACCGACAGGAGGGTCCAGACTGTCAGCCAGCGCTAGGAGGACCCAGGCTGTGCCGGCACCGAGCATCGTGTCTCCCCGGCGCGTGGTTCCACAGCCTATGGTGGCCGCGTACTGGTCGTGTACCGCCGGGCCGACGGGGATGTCCGGAGGCAGGCCCAGCTCCGTCGCGATCCTTGGGAGAAGCGTGCCCGCAGCCTGGCGAGCTGGGATTAGCCCTGGCAACTGCTCGCATGTTAAGCCCAGGAGGCCGAGAAGTTCCCCGTCCTCCCTGCCCTCTGCTGGATTGAGGAGGCCGGTGTTTGAAAGGCTGGTGTGGTCGTGGGCCCGCTGTCCGCAGAACCTTTCCACGATAAGGTCGCCGACCCAGCCCAGCCTGAAGTCCGGGGGAAGGCCGCCCTGCCCGCGGAGCCGGAGGATCTGTCCTCCGGTGAGCAGGCTTCGTGCGACACCGATGTGCTTGACGTACCAATCCCGGCCAAGGCGCCCGGTCATCTCCAGATCCCAGGCTGCACCACGTGAATCCTGCCAGCCGATCACAGGCCCGAAGCAGCATCCCTTGCGGTCGAGCACCTGCATGGCGCCCCCCTGGCTCGAGATGCCCATGGCCATGACCTCTGCGCCAGCAGAGCTGGCTGCCTTTCCCACCGCTGCCTGAGTCCCACTCCAGATATCCTTGAAATCCTGTTCGACGGCCCCGTCTGCGCCGTAGCTGATTCCAACGGAAGCAGAAGCTGAGGACAGCACCCGGCCATCCTCCGCGATGACCTGAGCCTTGATATTGCTGGTACCTAGATCGAGGCCGAGATACCCGCGCGCTACTGACTTCATGCCTGCCATCCTAGCATATGAGGCACAGGGCATTGTTGATGTCAAGCAAAATGCATGACTAGTTGATCGAAAACGTCATAAATGGCAGCTCGATACCCTGTCTATTGCGCGAATCGAACAATTGTGGTAGCTTGCTTGCATGGTTCAGCTTGAAGTCGGTGCCACATCAAGGCAGAATGACAGGCCTCCTGCCTATGCCGGATGCAGGGGGGGCACCCGCTTCCCGGCCCGGATGCCTTGAGCATGGAAAAGCTTCTGGCGGTTATAGCCATGCTCGCCAATGCGGGAAAGGATACGATCTTCAAGGTGGCAGCCGAAGACGAAGGGGGGTCCAAGACCACCCTTTTCTACGGAATCAAGGCTGCGATCATCGCCCTTCTCAGTCTTGTCATACTCCTCGTCCAGGGGAAGCCCCTCCTCCACCTTCCAACCCTGCCCTGGGCGATTCCCCTTGGCGTGCTCGCCATGACCACCTACACGCTCGCCTTGAAAAGCCTCGCGGGAGGGGACGCCTCGACCTCCGTCACCGTGTTCCGGCTCAACTTTGTGCTGAGCAGCGGAGCGGCAGCCCTCTTCCTCGGAGAAGCCTTCACTTCGACCAAGCTGGCTGGCCTCGGCCTGAGCCTGGCGGCCAT
>JBMOIK010000068.1:0-14185 GCA_049317365.1 Rectinemataceae bacterium
GCGCGCCTCCGGGAGCGCCGCGTTCCGCTGGAGAAGCTGGAGGATGTCGGTCCAATTGTCATGGGTTACGACAAGTCGGGGAAGGGCGAAGGTATCGTTGAGGCCGGCTTTCGCATACACAAAGCCAGGCTTGACGGCGAAGGCTGCAGCGAAGCCCGCTTTTTCGACCTCCTCCTCCGTGCGGGGAGAGTAGGAACCGTAGGGATAGGCATAGGCCAGGACAAAGCGCCCCGAAAGGCCCTCCGCCCGTGCCTTGGACTTGTAGATCTCCTTCATGAACTCGGCGGGCTGGGACCGGAAGAGTGCCTCGTTGACGTAGAGATGGTGATAGCCGTGAGCCCCTACGGGGATCCCCGAAGCCACCAGCTGCGCGAGGACTGTGTCGGACATCGAGAAGTCAGTGGTTCCGAGCACGGCGGGATAGACAAAGAGGGTCGGGACGATTCCCCTCGGGACGAGCACCCGCTCGATGGCCCTCGGAACGGTCCGGTGGCCATCGTCGATGGTCACTGCTATGTTCATCCACCCGCTGATCTCGCCGGCCAATACCCTGTCGATCGTGACAAAGCGGTAGCCCAGGGCCTTGATGGTATCAAGCTGAGCGCCGAATTTGGCGAGGGAAAGGTCGGTGTTGATGTCAGGGGCACCGAGGAAGGTGTGCCAGCAGAGCACGAGAACCCTGTCCGAAAGGTCCGATGGCGCAAAGCCCAACCGCCCGGAGAGGGCGATTCCGGTGATTCCGACGCTGTCGACAGAGGCCGGGGCAGCTTCGAGGCGGGGACCCTGGTTCATCATGGTCTCAGGAACACCCACCCTGACCGGCAGTCGTGCCGGCGGCAGGGCCCCCAAGGAGGCCGCAGAGGCGAGCCAGAGGAGACAGGCAAAGGCTGTAACCAGCCCATGCCCTGGTCGGTGTGCCATCAATACCTAGAGTATCGGCTGCGGCGCGACCTGTCCACTCCGGTATGTGCCAAGCTTTCGACAGCGCTCCCGGCTCCGGCGGGCTCCTATGAAAGGCTGACCAGGAGATCCCCCGTGTTCACCGAGGCTCCCTCGGCCACCCCGAGCGAGGCGACCGTCCCATCCTGGGGGCTGACAATCTCGTTTTCCATCTTCATGGCCTCGAGGATGAGGAGGACCTCGCCCTTTCTGACAGCCTGTCCCGCGGCTACACGAAAAGCCATGACCGTGCCGGGCATGGGCGCCTTGACCTGGGCCGAGCCAGCGCTGGCAACCGGGGCAGGCGCATTGGGAGGGGAGGAAGCGGCAGCCTGGGGGGCGGCCGCCTGGAAGGCGACGGCATGCGGTGCAGAGGCGGCAGCCGCGCCCCCGACCTCCTCCACCTGAACATCGTAACTCTGACCATTGACGCTGATGCGGTATCGTTTCATGAGGGAATCTCCTTCGTCATTTCCTGTAGCCGCGGGCGAGCCGGTCGGCCCAGGACCACACAGGGGTATTGAATCCACCGAGGCCCTGGGCCTCTCTGATGTTGGTGATGCGGAATTTGTCGGGGGAAAGCCCGCTTGCCGCGGACACCGCCGCAGCGATGACTGCCACAAGGAGGGCGTCAGCAGCGGGGGGCTGGGTGGCTCCGGCCTGGCCGCCGGGCGTGACGGAGGCAGCGGTGGTCGCAGGGCTAGCCTCTCCTCCCTCCACGGTTCCAGGCCCGAGGACCTGGGCCTTCGCGCGGTCGGACTTCTTCCGGAGTTGCCAGGCTGCGCCGAGCATGGCGACAGCTATGAACCAATAGTACCAGGGCCAGCTTTCCATCATGCGCTCCTTGCAGAAAGGGCCGTCATACGGGCATGTTGCCGTGCTTGCGGGGGCTCTGGGCCTCGCGCTTGCCTGCGAGCATGCGGAGGGCGGCTGCAAGGCGCGGCCTCGTCTCGGCGGGGTCGATCACATCATCGACATAGCCCCGGCGCGCGGCCTTGTAGGGGTTCGCGAAGGCTTCCTTGTATTCCTCGATCTTGGCCGCGCGGGCCGCAGCGGGGTCAGCTGCTTCTTCTATCTCCTTCTTGAAGATGATGTTGGCCGCACCCTCCGGCCCCATCACGGCGATCTCGGCGGTGGGCCAGGCATAGACCATGTCGGCGCCGAGGTGGCGCGAGCACATGGCGATGTAGGCTCCGCCATAAGCCTTCCTGGTTATGACGGTCAGCTTGGGGACAGTCGCCTCGGAGTAGGCGTAGAGGAGCTTCGCACCATGGCGTATGACGCCGCCGTGCTCCTGGCCGACGCCTGGCAGGTAGCCCGAGGTATCGGTGAGGGTCACGATCGGAATGTTGAAGGAGTCGCAGAAGCGGATGAAGTGGGCGGCCTTGTCCGAAGCGTTGATGTCCAGGACGCCGGCCATGACCTTTGGCTGGTTGGCGATGATGCCGACCGACCTGCCCTCGAGGCGCGCAAAGCCCACAACTATGTTCATCGCGTACATCGACTGCACTTCCATGAAATCGCCGGCCTCTCCGGGGGCTCCGTCGAAGATCCTGGTGATGACATCCCGCACGTCGTAGGGCTTGTTGGGCTTGTCCGGCATCAGGGTCACGAGGCCCTGGTCGCTGCGTGAGGGGCTATCCCCGACATCGTGGAGGGGCGCGTCCTCGATGTTGTTCTGGGGCAGGAAGGACAGGAGCCTCCGGATGCCCGCCAGGGTCGAAGCCTCGTCGGGATACATGAAGGAGGACACGCCGCTGACGCTTGAATGGACGGTGGCACCGCCGAGGGCCTCCCCTGTGACATCCTCACCAGTGACGGCCTTGATGACCTGGGGACCGGTGATGAACATGTTGGCGATCCTGTCGGTCATGAAGGTGAAATCGGTGAGGGCCGGGGAGTAGACGGCCCCGCCGGCGCAGGGTCCCATGATAACCGAGATCTGGGGGATCACGCCCGAAGCCTTCACGTTGCGGAAGAAGATGTCCCCATAGCCGCGCAGGGCATCGATGCCCTCCTGGATGCGCGCGCCGCCGGAGTCGTTGATGCCGATCAGGGGCACACCCATCCGGATGGCGTTGTCCATGGCCTTGGTGATCTTGGCCGCGTGCATCTCCCCGAGGGAGCCGCCGATCACCGTGAAATCCTGCGCGAAGACGCAGACCGTGCGACCATCCACCGTGCCGAAGCCGGTGACGACACCCTCGCCCGGAGCCTCGACCTCCTCCATGCCGAGTTCGACCGAGCGGTGCTCGACGAAGACGTCGGTCTCCTGGAAGGAATGGGGATCGAGGAGGGCATCGATCCGTTCGCGGGCAGTGCCCTTGCCCCGCTCGTGCTGGGCTGCGACCCGCTTCGCTCCGCCTCCTGCAAGCACCGTGGCGCGACGCGCCTCAAGATTCCTCAGTTTCTCGTCCATGGCTCCCCCTGCCTTATTGACACAATAGCGTCAAACATCATCATGCCCCATCCACACACCTTGATTCAATACTCATCAGGACCGCTCACACAATTCGACAAGCACACCGGCCGTCGCCTTGGGATGGATGAAGGCTATCCGCGCGCCGCCCGCGCCCTTTCTCGCCACCTCGTCGATGAGGCGCACGCCCCTGGCCTTGAGTTCCGCAAGGGCTCCGTCGAGGTCCTCGACCCGGAAGGCTATGTGCTGGAAACCCTGACCCTTCGTAGCTATGAATTTACCAATTGGTCCTTCTGGATCGGTGGTCTCCAGGAGTTCCAGCTCGGAGTCGCCGACAGGAAGGAAGGCGGTCCTGACCTTCTGCTCCGCCACCGTCTCGGTGCCCGCGCAGCCCAGGCCCAGAAGGCCTTCGAAGACAGCGAGGCTCCCCTCCATGCTCTCGGCCGCGATCCCGACGTGGTCGATCTTCAGTATCCTCATGAAAAGCCTCCCTTGGACAATCCTTCGAAAAGAAGGTCGGCCGCTTCCCAGGCATCCCGGGATCGGGCGGCCACCTCCGCGGCCAGCTGCCCCTCGAGGGCGGCACCCGGACCGCTGGCGAGGCTGTCCGCGATGCGGAGATGCACGAGGTCGCGCAACTCGGCCCTGGCTGCCGCAAGCCTGCGCCCCTCGATGCGGCCGCTGTCCTTGAGGCCTTCGTGGTGCGCGATCATCGCATCGACGAGGGCCTCACAGCCCTCCCCCGTCTCGGCCACCGTCTTGAGCACGGGAGGCAGCACCGGATGCCCGGTCCCGTCGAGGGCGAAGCCTGCCGACGCAGTGAAGCCCGCCGACGCAGTGAAGCCCGCCGACGCAGTGAAGCCCGCCGACGCAGTGAATGCGGGCAAGGCATCGGCACCGTGGTGGGATGCCAGCGTATCGGGAACCCGCGTGCGCGCGCCGGAGGCGATGGCCCAGGCTGTCTCCAGCATGGAACGGATCTCGCGGAAGACCCGGTCGGCGCCGTCGCGGTCGGCCTTGTTGACCACGAAGATGTCGCCGATCTCCATGATGCCGGCCTTGATCATCTGGATGTCGTCTCCGAGGCCCGGCACGGCGACGAGGACGACGGTGTCCGCGGCCCCCACAATGTCGACTTCCGACTGCCCGACGCCGACTGTCTCAATTATGATGAAGTCGTAGCCCGCAGCCTCGAGCACGCGGGTGGCGGCCCTGGTGGCCCGCGACAGGCCCCCGAGCTGCCCCCGCGAAGCGAGGCTCCGCATGAAGACACCCTCGTCGGTCGAGTGCTCCTGCATCCGCAGCCGGTCGCCGAGGATGGCCCCTCCCGAGAAGGGACTCGAGGGATCGACAGCGATAACGCCCACAGTGAATCCGCGCTTCCGCAGTATTCCGATCAACTGGTCAGCGAGGGTGCTCTTGCCCGATCCGGGAGGACCGGTGATGCCGACCGTCCGGGCGCGGCCCACGCGGCTTACGAGGAAGCGCATCGCTTCGACAGCGGTGGGATCCCTGTTTTCGAGCTTGGTGATGAGGCGGGCGATGCTGCGCCCATCCCCCCCGGCTACGCGTGCGGCCTCGTCTCTGGCAGCTGCACTGCCAGCTGGAACATCCGGAGGCTTCACATCGACACGCCCCTTCAGCGCTTGAGGTTGGAGCGGATGAACTCGATCGTCGTCCTGGTCGTGGTGCCCGGCCCGAAAATGGCTGCGACGCCCTTGGACTTGAGGAAGTCGATGTCCTCCTCGGGAATCACACCGCCCCCGATGACCAGGACATCGCCTGAGCCCTTGGCGGCGAGCAACTCCGTCACCCTCGGAAAGAGGTGGTTATGCGCACCCGAAAGGATGGAGAGGGCGACCACGTCGACATCCTCCTGGATGGCGGCGGAGACAACCTGCTCGGGGGTCTGGCGGAGCCCGGTGTAGATGACTTCCATGCCGTCATCCCGGAGGGCGCGAGCGATGACCTTCGCCCCACGGTCGTGGCCATCGAGGCCGGGTTTGGCGACAAGGACGCGTATCTTCCGATCCATGATAACTCCCATCAGAACATCGCCGACTGTCGGTATTCGCCGAACACCCCGCGCAGCACATCGCTGATCTCACCCAAGGTCGCATAGGAGCGCACCGCTTCGAGAATGAGGGGCATGAGGTTGTCTGTTCCCTTCGCGGCGGTTTCGAGGGCCCCGAGGGCCTTCTTCACGCGAATGCCGTCCCGCCCTTCCTTGACCGCCGCGATCTTGGCCACCTGCCGGCGGCCCACCTCGGGATCGACGCGGAGGAGTCCCTTGGGCGGCCCCTCCTTGACCTGGAATTTGTTGAGGCCGACGATGACCCGCTCGTCCTTCTCTATGTCCAGTTGGTACGAATAGGCGGCGTCCTGGATCTCCTTCTGGATGTAGCCCTCCTCGATGGCCTTGACCGCGCCACCGAGCGCGTCGATGCGGCCGAGGTAGGCGAAGACTTCCTTCTCGATCGTGTCGGTGAGGCTTTCCACGTAGTAGGAGCCAGCCAGGGGATCGACGGTCTCGGCGACGCCCGATTCGTGGGCGATGATCTGCTGGGTTCGGAGGGCGATGCGGACCGAGTCCTCGGTGGGCAGGGCGAGGGCCTCGTCCCGCGAATTGGTATGAAGCGATTGCGTGCCGCCGAGCACGGCCGCGAGGGCCTGGAGGGTCACGCGGACGACATTGTTCTCGGGTTGCTGGGCCGTAAGCGTGGAGCCCCCGGTCTGGGTGTGGAAGCGGAGCATCAGCGATTTGGGGTTCTTCGCTCCGAAGCGCTCCTTCATGACCCTGGCCCAGACGCGCCGCGCCGCCCGGTACTTGGCCACTTCCTCGAAGAGCTCATTGTGGGCGTTGAAAAAGAAGGAAAGACGGGGTCCGAAGTCATCGATGTCGAGGCCGGCCTTCATCGCCGCTTCCACATAGGCGATGCCGTCGGCGAGCGTGAAAGCCACCTCCTGCACGGCCGTGGAACCCGCCTCGCGGATGTGGTAACCGGAAATGGAAATCGTGTTCCAATTAGGAACTTCCGTGGCGCACCAGGCGAAGATGTCGGTGATCAGGCGCATCGAGGGAACAGGCGGATAGATATAGGTGCCTCGGGCCACATACTCTTTCAGGATGTCGTTCTGGATGGTGCCGTTGAGGGCCGTCGCTGCGACCCCCTGCTTCTCTGCCACTGCGACGTACATCGCCAGGAGCACGGCTGCCGGCGCGTTGATGGTCATCGAGGTCGAGACCTTGTCGAGGGGAATCCCGTCGAAGAGGATTTCCATGTCGGCAAGCGAGTCGACGGCGACGCCGACCTTTCCGACCTCTCCGGCCGCAAGGGCGTGGTCCGAGTCGTAGCCGATCTGCGTCGGCAGGTCGAAGGCGATGGAAAGTCCCGTCTGGCCCTGGGCCAAGAGGAATTTGTATCTCGCGTTCGACTCTTCCGCCGTGCCAAAACCGGCGTACTGGCGCATGGTCCAGAAACGGCTGCGGTACATCGTATTCTGCACGCCTCGCGTGTAGGGGTACTCGCCGGGAAAGCCGAGAGTGCCGGAATAGTCACGGTTCGTATCGAGGGGCGTGTAGAGACGCTTCACCGGAACCTTGGAACCAGTGAGGAATTTCTCAGAGCGCTCGGGGAATTTCGCGAGGCTTTTGGCCAGGCCGGCTTCCCATGTTTCGCTTGCTTTCTTCAGGCCTTCAGTGTCGTCCATATTTTATTGATATTACTTGGACGAGGCAGCAAGCGCAAGCCCCGCCTCCAGTGCCTTTACGTTGAGTTCCTCGGTTCCCTTGGGCACGCGCTCGCGCACTGCATCCGCCAGCGTGGCCGCGCTGGCCACACCTGATAGCCCGCCCAGGACGCCGAGAGCCACGATGTTGGCGACGACCTTCTTGCCGACCTTCGTGGCCGCCGTCTCGAGGATGGGCAGACAGACGGTGCGCGCCCTGATCTCCGGATCAGTCTCCACAGAAGAGTCAATTATGATGAGTCCCTTACCCATGAGGGGGCCGTAGGTCCTGTAGGCCTCCTGGGTCAGTGCCAGGAGGAAGTCCGGATCGGTGGCCTTGGGATAGTCGATATCGCTCTCGGAGATGACGACCTCGGCCTTGCTCGAACCGCCCCGGGCCTCGGGACCGTAGCTCTGGGTCTGGACCGCGTTCTTGCCCTCGCGGATGGCCGCCTCGGCCAGGACGATGCCCGCCAGGAGGAGGCCCTGGCCGCCTGAACCGCTCAGTCTGAATTCGACGCGCATTCGCGGACCTCCCCGATGTAGTCGTCGTAGCGGCGCTGGACACGGCCGATCAGTTCCATGTAGCCCGCTGCGTACTCGGCCTCGGGGGCGCTGTGGAGTTCCCCGATGAGGACCTTTCCAGCGACCTTTTCCGGCGGAAGGACGGCAGCGGCCTTGACGTTGATCGTGGAGTCCTTGATCCAGTCGAGCATCTCCACCGGCCCGCCGATCTTGTTCTTCCGGCCGAAGTAGGTAGGGCAGCCCGAGATGGCCTCGACCACGGAAAAGCCGGGGTTGAGGAGGGCCTTCTCGATGATGTCAATTGTGAGGGGAACGTGGTAGGCCGTGCCACGGGCCACATAGGTAGCGCCACAGGCGATGGCCAGCTTGCAGAGGTCGAAGGGGCGCTCGAGGTTGCCGTAGGGTGCCGTCGTGCCGAGCATGCCCTTGGGCGTCATCGGCGAGTACTGGCCGCTGGTCATGCCGTAGATCTCGTTGTTCATGATGATCGTCGTAATACCTATGTTCCTGCGGGCGGCGTGGATGAAGTGGTTGCCGCCGATGGCGGTGCAGTCCCCGTCGCCGGTCATCACGATGACGTGGAGATCCGGCCGCGAGAGCTTGATGCCCGTCGCGTAGGCCAGGGCGCGGCCGTGGGCCGTGTGCAGGGTGTCGAAGTCGAGGTAGCCGACAGCCCGCGAGGAGCAGCCGATGCCGCTGACGATGACGACCTTGTTCTTGTCGATGCGGAGCCTCTCGATGGCGCGCACGAGGGCACCGGTGATGGCGCCGTGGCCGCAGCCCGGGCACCAGATGTGGGGCAGGCGTTCCTTGCGGAAATAGTCGAGGGCGGGCATTACTGTATCCCCCTGATTGCGTTGAAGACTTCCTCCGGGTGGAAGAGTTCCCCGTTGACCTTGCCGAGGCGCTCGACCTTCGACCTGCCCCCGGATGTAGTACCAATTACCCGTTCGACCTCGAGGGCGACCTGGCCGAGGTTCATCTCGGCGACGATGACGCGCTTGGCGTGGCTCCCGAGCGAGGCGACGACCTTCTCGGGGAAGGGCCAGAGGGTCTTCAGGCGGAGGAAGCCCGCCTTGATGCCCTCCTGGCGCGCGCGCCGGACAGCCGAGAGGGCCGACATCGCTGAGGAGCCGAAGGAAACGACCGCCACTTCGCAGTCGTCGAGGCTTTCAGACGCATACTCGCAGATGTCATCGACATTGAGGTCGACCTTTTTCTGGAGCCTCCGGATGAGGGTGTCGGCCACTGCCGGCTTCTGGGTCGGAAAGCCCGATTCGTCGTGGTAGAGGCCCGTGACATGCCAGCGGTAGCCTTCGCCGAAGGGCGCCATCAGGGGCACCCCACCCTCGGGATCGGCCGCGTAGGGCTTGTATCCCGCGCGGGAGGAGGGCGCCCTGCGCTTCAGCGGATGGATGCTGCGGGGTTCGGGAAGCTCCACCTTCTCGCGCATGTGGCCGATGACCTCGTCAGTAAGGACGATGACGGGAACGCGGTATTTTTCGGCGAGGTCGAAGGCGCGCAGGGTGAGGTCAAAGCACTCGCGGACATTGCCGGGAGCCAGCGCGATGATGGGGTGGTCGCCGTGGGTGCCCCAGCGGGCCTGCATGACGTCGCCCTGCGCCGTGGAGGTAGGCATTCCCGTGGAGGGGCCGACGCGCATCACGTTGACTATGACGATCGGGATCTCGCAGAGGGCCGCATAGCCGATGAGCTCCTGCATGAGGGAAAAGCCGGGGCCGGAGGTGGCTGTCATCGCCTTGCGGCCCGTCAGGGAGGCCCCGATGATCGCGGCAATTGATCCTATCTCGTCTTCCATCTGGATGAAGCGGCCGCCGACCTTGGGAAGCTCCTCGGCGCAGATCTCCGCGATCTCGGTCGAGGGCGTGATCGGATATCCCGCGTAGAAATCGAGGCCGGCAGCGAGGGCGCCGATCGTGCAGGCCTCGTTGCCCTGCATCAGCTTCACGATCTTCCGGGAAGCGTTCTTGATCTCAGGCATTGTTGGCCTCCGGGGGCAGGGCGTAGTCCACCGAGGCGGAATCCCGCGTGACTTCATTCTGGTCAGCCCGCTCGTGGATCTCGATGGCAAAATCCGGGCAGCGAAGCTCGCACATCCTGCAGCCGATGCAGTCCTGCCATCGTGCCGCGAAGACCTTCCCGCCCCTGAGCTCAAGGACCTTCTTCGGGCAATAGGAAACGCAGATGTTGCAGCCCTTGCACCAGTTCTCACGGATGATGTGGCTGAAGTGTCTTTTTTCGCTCATACCCTCGGATTCCTCCTATGGAAAATGGGAGCCAGGCATATCGCTTCTTGCCACTAGATGGAATCGCTGGTATATACTTCCACCTGGCGGAAACGTCTTCCGCGGGTCCCGAAGGCGCAGAAGAAGCGGGGAAAGGATAGCACGCTATCCTGCAGCTGTGAACAGGCTTTGTATTTGATGAAGACAATAATAGTCTCCGGAGGTTGCGGCTGAAGGATGGAGGCCGGCACCTGCCTCCTGATTTTACGCAGGTATTCCACAAGATGGAAGCGACAACCGCCAAGTGGAATTGCAAGGGCGCGACGCTTGGCAGAACAGGGAGGAATCATGGCGGAAAAAGAAGGATCAGTACGTTCGATCGAGCGGGCCCTGGATATCCTGGACTGCTTTGCGCCCGGGCAACTCGCGCTCACACAAAGCGAGATCGCTACACGCATCAACCTGGCAGCCTCGACAACCTCACGCATCATCGCCACCCTGGAAGGCAGGCTCTGGCTTGTCCGCGATCCAGACAGCCTCCGCTACTCCCTCGGGCCCGCCTCCGCCCGCATCGGCAGCCTCGGCTTTTCGGGCCTCGACATCGGGAAGATCGCCCTCCCCCTCATGCGCGCCCTCAACAGGATCTACGACGAGGGGGTAAGCCTCTACGCAGTGCAGGGCGAGGAGCGCGTCTGCATCGAGTGCGTGGAGAGCTCCCGGCCCCTCCGGCGCGTAATCCGCGTCGGGGACCGCCACCTTCTCACGCGGGGCGCGGCAGGCAGGGTCCTCCTCGCCTGGCTCCCGGAGGACCGCCGCGAGGAGCTCATCAGGCGGGATCCCTTTACCACTGAAGAAGCCCTCGAGGAGCTCAGGCGCTCTGGCTTCACGGTGAGCCTCGGTGAGCGGGAGGAGGGCGTGACTTCGATGGCCGCCCCCGTGCTGGACGCCCGCCGCGAGGTTGTGGCCGCGCTGGCCATGTCGGGACCCTCGGTACGCTTCGAGGGGCCGGGCTTCAACGACAAGATCGCGAAGGTAAAGCGGCATGCGGAGCTGATATCGGAGGCCCTCGGCAGGCGGTGAAGGAGGCCCGGCAGGCCCGGCAGGAGGGAAGCCGGCCGAGGATGGCCCGGTTTCCACGAGTTAAGAAATTCCTAAGCATTGGGCAATGGACTCGTAAGAGGCTGGAGATACATTCAGTCCACGTTTTGATTCTCTTAGGAGTGTGTATGAAGTACCTTTTTTCCTCCCTCGCTTTTTTGCTCATGTTTTCCGGACTGCAGGCCCAGCCGATGAAGGATCTCATCCCCCCCTTCGCCGCAAAGGATCTCCTTGCCCTCGTCCCTGGTCTCGAAGACAAGACTGTCGCCGAGCTGACCCTCGCCGAACGGGCCCAGCTCTCCGACGCCCTTTCGGTCAGGCGACAATCTGATATGTATGTGATGAGGGCCGGCATGGCCTCCTTCGCCCTCCCCGGACTCGGACAATTCATGACCGGCAAGCCCCTGGAAGGCAGCCTCTTCATGGTTGCCCAGGCCTCCATCATGGGTGCCACCATGGCAGGTGCCTGGTACCTGATGCCTGCGGAGCTCCGTGCGGTGATCGGCAACCGCGACACGATGAGGACCTATATGCTCTCGGGAAACATGACCAAGGCCCTCCCCGTGATGGGAGTGATGGCTGGAGGCATGACGCTTTCGTTGGTAGACGCCCTGGTGTCCTCGAGGTTCGCCGCTGCGGGAGCGCGGGAAAACATCAAGTCCGGGGCTGTCACCTTCGAACCCCGCCTCATGTCTTCCCACTCCGGCATGGGCATGGGTTTCGGCATCGGATTCTAAAGCGACAGGCGAGGACAGGGGATAGCGATGACGATCAAGAAAAGGATAGGCCTGTCCTTCGCCTTCATGATGGCCGTTCCAGTGTTCGTGATGATGCTGACCGGCATGTTTTTCAGATTGTACTATTTTGGTAGCACATTTCCTCCGCAGGCCCTTGTCCGGGGCATGGAGGAGGGCCAGGGTCTGGCCACCAGCATGCCTCGGCATGGACCAAGCCCGGCAGCGGGATTGTTCTTCCTGGTCGGCGCCTCGGTTTTTCTTCTTGGAGCCAATGCCATCCTCTCGTGGACGGTTTCGCGAAGCATCCTGCGGCCCCTGGGGCGGCTTGAAGCCGCAGCGAAGCGGATCAAGGACGGCGATCTTTCGCCGCCGCCTGAAGCGCCTTCCACGCCAGCGCAGGGTGAGTGCAGGAAGGGCCTGCAAAATATCGACGAGTTCCAGCGCGTCGAAGCCTCCTTCGAGGAAATGCGCCTCCGCCTCCACCGATCCCTCGTCGAGCGCGTCGCGGAGGAAGACAACAGGAGGGAGTTGATCGCAAGCATTTCCCACGACCTCCGCACGCCCATCGCAGCGATCCGGGGTTACGTGGAGGGCCTTGGGGACGGGGTCGCCGACACGATGGAAAAGCAGGACCGCTACCTGGCTATCATACGGAGCAAGGCTGTCCTGATGAACCGCCTGGTCGACGATCTGGCGCTTTTTTCCGGTCTCGAGACCAGTGCCGTCGTCCTCGACAGGAAAGCCCACGATTTCACCGCCTTCCTGGGAGAAGTCCTGGCCGAGCTCGCCTTCGACTTCCCGGAGCTCCGCATCGAGCTGGACGCTCCCCTCCCCTGCCATCTGGACTTCGATGCCGTCCAGCTCAAGCGGGTAATCGCGAACATCGTGCAGAACGCCGCCAGGCACGCCGGGCCCTGCGCCCTCCGGGTGACGGAGAGGCTGAACGAGGGAATGGTGAAGATCCTTTTTGCTGACGACGGCCCGGGCATCCGGAGCGAGGACCTGCCCCTGGTCTTCGAGCGCTTCTATCGCGCTGACAAGGCCCGGAACATGGACGGCGGCGGGCACGGGCTCGGCCTTTCGATCGCCCGGATGATCGTGGAAGCCCATGGCGGCATGATCCGCGCGGAGAGCCGAGCGGGAGAAGGCGCCAGCTTCGTGATCGAACTGCCGATTCCCGACCCTCCCACCGCCTCCGTAGATCCTCCCACCCGCCTGCCCCAGCCCCGGGAAGCCTGAGATGGGAGAGCGCGTACTGGTGATCGAAGACGACCGGAGCATTGCCGAACTGATCCGCGACTACCTTGAGATCAACGGAATGCAGGCCGAACTCGCCGCTGATGGTGCCCAGGGCCTTGAAATTGCGCTCTCCACCGAGCCGGACCTTATCGTGCTGGACCTTATGCTTCCGGGCCTCGATGGCTTCGAAGTGTGCCGTCAACTCAGGGCGCGCTCCCAGAAGCCCATCCTCATCCTTTCAGCCCGCTGGGAAGACATCGACAAGATCAGGGGTCTGGGCCTGGGTGCCGATGACTATGTCGAAAAACCCTTCAGCCCAGGCGAGCTCATGGCGAGGATCAAGGCGCACATCGCGCGCTACCGGCGCCTGACCGGAGGCTCAGCTGCGGAACTGAAGGATCTTGTCCGGATGCGCGACCTGGAAGTCGCCACGGAAAGCCGCATGGTCCGAGTCCGGGGCGTCGAAGCCCTGCTCGCGGGAAAGGAGTTTGACATCCTCCTTCTCCTCCTCCGCAGCCCCGGCAAGGTCTTCAGCAAGGAGGAGATCTTCTCCCGGGTCTGGGGCGAGGACAGGTACGGCGACCTCAGCACCGTCACGGTCCATGTCAGGCGGATCCGTGAAAAGATCGAAGTCAATCCTTCGGAACCTGAGTACATCGAGACGGTCTGGGGCGTGGGCTATCGGCTGAAGTGAGGGCTGCTGTCGCAGGGATTCGGCATCGCGACATGGAAAGGTCTCACTTCCCGGGCAGGTAGAAATCCCTGAGATGCTGCTGGATCAGCCCAAGGGCGGCTTCCCTGTCTCGCTTCCTGATCGCCTCGACCAGGGGCAGGTGCAGCTTGAGGCCCTCGGCGACCTGCTCAACGCTGGTATACACAGTAGTCCTGAGCAACTGCACGTTGACATCAAGGAGTTGTTCGATCTGGTAGAGGAAGGGGTTGCCGCTCAGCTCCGCCAGCTTGAGATGGAAGGCGCTGTCGTTTTCGTTGACGGCGGCCAGATCCTTGCCCTCCGCAAGACGGAGGATCTGCTTCGCCATCGATTCCAGAAGATCGCAATCGGTATCCGTCGCGTTTTCAACGCAGAGACCGACCGCCAGCGAGTCGATACGCAGCTTCAGGATGCCAAGACGTTCGGTCGCATCCGCCTGGAGCTTGACGACCTCGGCATAATGGCGGGGAACGATCCTCACAAGCCCGTATTTCTCGAGGTTCCTCAAGGCTTCCCGGATGGGCGTCCGGGAGACCTCGAA
>JBMOIK010000069.1:0-14115 GCA_049317365.1 Rectinemataceae bacterium
ATGTTCATATGTTCATATGTAGGGGTGTGTGTGCTGGATGGCCCTAAAATGGGTGTCTGGGCTGGATGGCACAGTGGAGGGGCGTATGGAGGATGGCGGCCTTAACGAGAGCCTGGCGATCGGACGGGAGCTGGCACGCGACCTGCTGGTAGAGCTTGCCAGCGCCGATACCTGCGTAATTCCTTCTATCCACAGGACATCGATCGAAACCGCCCGCCTGAGCCTCCTGCCCAAGCCCACAGCGGCCGACCTAGCGGAGGTTTTCAAGGTACTCTCCGATCCAACACGGATCCGCATCCTCTCGGCGCTCGCCGCAACCGAACTCTGTGTCTGTGACCTCGGGGCCCTCCTGGGCTTGAGCCAGTCGGCCTTGAGCCACCAGCTGGCCCTCCTTCGAAGCGCCCGCGTCGTCAAGAGCCGCCGCGACGGAAAGACCGTCTGGTATTCCCTTGACGACGACCATGTATCGGGACTCCTGGCCCTGGGAGGCGCACATGTAGCCCATGTCGCCGAAGCGGGGAGACGGGAGTGATGCGCTTCGGCTCCGTCCGCAGGATCCCGCGAGAGCTTGGCCCGGTCATCCTTGGCGCCCTGGTGGCTGGCGCAGGCTACGTTCTTGAGTCCACGGGGATCCTGGATGGAGGGCTACGGGCCCTCCCCTTCGTGCTGGCCTGGCTCATGGTGGGCTGGCCCGTACTCCTGGGCGCGGCCCGCAACATCGCACGGGGCCAGGTCTTCGACGAGCTCTTCCTGATGTCGATAGCCACAATTGGTGCTATCCTTGTCGGCGCCTGGGAGGAGGCTGTCGGTGTGATGGCCTTCTATCGCGTCGGCGAATTCCTCCAGGAGAGGGCCACCGAGCGATCGCGCGCCTCGATACGCTCGCTTTTGGACCGGAGGGTAGCGACTGCGCGCCTCTACGTCGATGGGCAGTGGAGCTTGCTTGACGCCGGGAAGGTGGTCAAGGGCGACCTCCTCCTGGTGCTCCCCGGGGAGAGCGTCCCGGTCGACGGCACCGTGGAATCGGGGCGCTCCTTCATCGACACGCGCACGCTGACAGGGGAACCTGCCCCGCGTTCCGTGGGCCCCGACTCGGCGATCATGGGCAGCTCCATCGCCCTTGACGGCTCGCTCGAGATCCGAGCTCACGGGACGGTTGCCGAATCGAAGGCTGCCCGCATCATCGACCTTGTCGAGGAGGCCTCGGGACGCAAGGCGAGGGCTGAGCGCATGGTGACTCGCTTCGCGCGCTGGTACACGCCCCTCGTGGTCGGCCTCGCCCTCGCCACGGCCCTCCTGCCGCCCCTCCTCCTGCCAGGGCAGAGCCTTTCAGTGTGGGTCTACCGGGCCCTCGTGATGCTCGTGATCTCCTGCCCCTGTGCCCTCGTACTCTCCATTCCCCTGGGATACCTGGCGGGGCTGGGGGGCACGGCCCGTCGCGGCATCCTCGTGCGTGGCGGGGAGGTGCTCGACGCCCTCGCTCGGGTGGACCGCGTTGTCTTCGACAAGACCGGTACCGTCACTACTGGCTCCTTTACGGTAACCGCCATCCACGCCGCCACGGGAACCAGCGTGGAAACCCTCCTCAGCGTTGCCGGAAGCGCTGAATCCCGCTCGACTCACCCCCTCGCGCGCGCGATCCTGCACGAAGCCTCACGGAGAAGCCTCGTCATGGCCGGCACCGACCACGGAAGCGAGTTCCGCGAGCATCCCGGCCGTGGTATCGCCGCCCTGGTCGGGGGACAATCGGTAGTCGTGGGGAACGAGGAACTGATGGCACTTGAGGGAGTCGAGGTTCCGGCCCTGGCCATCGCTCCCATCGGTTCCACCGTCGCCCATGTCGCCGTCGGGAAGACCTACGCGGGATGGATCGCCGCAGGGGACATGACACGTCCCGAATCGCCGGCCGCGCTCGCTGAGCTGCGAGGCCTTGGCGTAGGCAGGCTGTCGATGCTGACCGGCGATGCGAGGGGACCGGCCGAGGCAGTCGCCACCTCCCTCGGCATTGCCGACTGCCGGGCTGCCCTCGATCCCTCCGGCAAGCTCCGCGAATTCGAGATAATACTGAAGGAATGCCCGGTGGACGCCAGGACAGGCAAAAGGCGGAACGCCGTGCTGTTCGCGGGCGACGGGACGAACGACGCCCCGGTGATCGCCCGCGCCGACGTCGGCGTGGCCATGGGTGGGGGCACCGACGCCGCGATAGGGACAGCCGACGTCGTCCTCCTGTCTGACGACCTCGGACGCATCCCGGAGGCGATACGCCACGCGCGGGCTGTAAGGGCCATCATAGTACAGAACATCGTCCTGGCCCTCGGCGTGAAGTCGTCCTTCCTCGTCCTCGCTGCCTTCGGAGAGGCGAACATGTGGCTGGCGGTCATTGCCGACGTCGGCGTGGCCCTTGCCGCAGTGCTGAACTCGACACGGGCCTTTGGCCCGCCGCGCGGCCACCAGGCCGGAGCTAGCGGAGGGAGTCGATGATGGCGAGTCCCTCGAGAGCCAGGTCATCGACTTCCCGCGAAGGCGCGAGCGTCCTCACCATGTCACGACCGGCGCCTCGGCCCGTGGCAAGTATCTCGATGGCAGAGGCCGGGAATCCCGGCTCTTCGAGTTCCATCCTGAACTGCAGGGAGAGCCTTTCCACAAGCCCCGAGAAGCCATGATGGAGACCGGACTGGATGGAAGCCTGAGTATTCCTTCCGATCGCGCGAAGGGGAGCGGAGGTTCCCACGATCGGCAGCAAGGCAGCTGATTCGTGCAAGCCGCGCGCGGAAACCTCAATCCCGGGCGCTATCGCCGCCCCCAGGAAATCCCCCCCGGAATTCAGTGCGGAAAAGACAATCGCATCCGAGAAATCGATCACGATGCAGGGGCGGGAGGGAATCATCGCGCGTGCCGCCACGGCGCAGCAGACGATGTCCGAGCCGAGTTCCTGAGGCAGGTCGCTTCGTATCCTGAGTCCCGTACGCAGGCCCGGTCCGACGACCCTCGCCTCTACGCCAAAGGCCGAAGCCACCGCCGCGACAAGCGGCGCGGTGAGGGCCGGCGCCACGCTCGAAAGGATCGCCCGGTCGACCGCCGATTTCGAACTAGTTGCGCCGATAGCGGATTCAGTAAGGGAAAAAAGCAGTGCGTACTCGTCGGCGCTCCGCCCCTGCGGCATGCCGAAGGAGCGGCGCGCGAGCCAGGTTCCGCCTTCGCGAAATCCCACCGAAACGGACCCGTTGCGCGCATCGAGGGCGAGCAGCATGTCAGTCGCCCTCCCCTGCCAATCGCGCCTTCCCGCTGCGCGACTCAAGCCCGCGCCAGGCAGTGACTACGGCGACGGTGAGGACCGCCGCTATCACCGCCTCCATCACGCCGTTGGCCAGGCCCACCTTGAGCGCGAGCGAGAATGGCACGGTCTTGGGAAACATGAGAGTGAGGGCCCCGAGCACAAGGACAGTGTTGCCTATGCTTCCAGCAAGGCCGGCGAAGGCGGCGCCGACACGTGGAAGCCGCTTCGCGAAGGGCAGGTAGACGAGCCAGGCCAGCAGTCCGACGAGCACACGGGGAAGGATGGCCGTCAGCGGGTTCTTGAAAAGGCCGCTCGTATCCTGGACCATGCTGAAGACACCGAAGATCAAGCCGACGGACATGCCCACGACGGGCCCTTCCAGGACGGCACCGATGATCACAGGAACAGCCATCACGGTGAGTTCGAAACCCGGACCGAGGACCCAGGGAATGAAGCCCAGGCGCGTGGCCCCGAGCACGATCGCAACGGCACCGAGCGCTCCTGCGATCACTATCTTGCGAAGTGGGATTCCGCTGGCCATGGTAAGCTCCTAGGCCGGTATCCGCCCCGCAGGGTCGAGTCCGGCCGATGGGAAATCGCGCCGCCTAGGGCAGGCGCCTTCCGACCGTGAGCCCGAAGGCCATGTCGGCAATCGAAATAAGGACGATACCGGCCCGGATGAGGTTCTCACCCCGCGCCTTCTTATAAGTCGCGTAACGTGTTCTCCCCGCTCCGACCCAGCAGCGGGCTTCCATCGCCTCGATGAGGATTTCTGCGCGTTCCAGCGTCCGGATCACCAGGGGCACGAAGAGGGGGAGATAGGCCCGCGCCTTGCGCAGCGGATTGATGCCCGAGCTTCCAAAGTCTCCGCCGCGCGAAGCCTGTGCCCTCACGATGGCTTCGAGCTCGCCGGCGACGATCGGCACGAAGCGCAGGGCGATGGCAATGATCAAGGCGAATTCGTGGGCTGGAAAACCCAGGCGGCCCAATGGCCGGAGGGAATCCTCCACACCGTGCGCGATCTCGCGCTCTGAAGTGACGCTCGTCAGCAACCCGATTCCCATGACGACGGCCGTGAAGCGGATGACAAGAAGGGCTATCGCGAGGAAAGCCGCAGAGTGGAGCTGCCAAGGCCCTAGAGTGACCAATACCGACGATTTCTCGGTGGCCTGCTGGAAGACGAGGGTGAGCAGGGCAATGAAACCCAGGAAAGGAAGGGCAGGGATCACGCCGCGCAGCAGGGAGACGGGATTCACGCGTGCGGCGGATGCCGCGAGGGCGACGAGCAGACCAAGGAGGAGGGTTCCCGAAAGACCCGTGTTCGCGAAAAGCGCGAAAAAGAACATCGTAATAGCGAAGAATTTTGTCGCTGGCGTCAGCTGGTGCACCGGCGAGTCCGACTCGACGTACTGGCCGACCGAGACGTTGCGAAAGAAATCCAGGTCCTTCATGAAGCCTCCGGCTTCGCCAGCTCGGAAGCGAGTTCGAAGGCAAAGGGCCTGCCAACGCCCCAGTCGGCCCGGTACGAGTTTCCGAACAGCTCATCGGGTGGGCCAAAGGCCACGAGTTCGCCTTTACGCAGGATGGCAACAAGGTCGGCAAGGGCGGCCTCTTCCATCGAGTGGGTCGAAAAGGCAAGGGTGCTGCCCCTGTCCACGAGTTCCAGCAGGAGCTTGAGAACGAGTTCGCGGCCGTCGGGATCCAGGGCCTGGGTGGGTTCGTCGAGCAAGAGGCCCTCGGGAGCGAGGGCAAGGACACCGGCCAGCGCGAGGCGCCTCCTCTCCCCTCCCGACAGGGCCCGCGATCGGCGGTCCCGGAAATCGTCGAAGGGCAGGCCGACGCAATCCATCGCGCTGCGGACGCGCGCGACGAGTGCCTCTCCCGACAAACCCTGGTTGCGCGGTCCGAAGGCTACATCGTCCCCGGCATACTGTTCGAAGAGAGCCGACTCTGGCCGCTGGATGGCCAGGGGAGCCCGCATGCGGAACCTGCGCAGGTCGGTTCCTGGGGCTGCGGGGTCCTCCCCAAAGCCAAGCACCCTTCCCTCGCTCGGCCGTGAAAGGGCATTGAGGAGTTGCAGGACCGTGGATTTTCCCGAGCCTGTATGGCCGACTATGGCCAGGAGACTGCCGCGAGGCTGTGAGTAGCTCACAGCGGAAATGGCACGGCGCTCCATTCCTGTCCCTGATAGATAGGCGTATCCCGCAGCCTCGAGCGCGAAGACAGGATCCGGCACCCCCTCGTCAGAGGCAATGGCATTCCTGCTGAGTGATGGAAGGGCAGCACCCGGCATGCTGCCTGCTGCAAGCATTCGCGCGGCCAGGCCCTTCGAGTCCTCCCCGGGCATTGGCGCGAGGCCGGCTTTCCGCGCAGCTCGCGCGGCGGGGGGGAAACCAGAGCCTCCGTCCAGGGCTTCCAGAAATCCCCCCGGTCCGCCATCGAAGGCGATCTTCCCGTCTTCAAGCCTGATGATGCGATGGGCGCGGACAGCCTCGGTCATGTCGTGGGTGACATGCAGTATGGTGACTCCCTCGGCATTGAGACGATCCATCAGCGCAAGGATGGAAAGGCGCGAAGGAGGATCGAGCATGGCCGTAGCCTCGTCGAAGGCGATGCAGCGCGGCCGCATCGCAAGGGCGCCAGCCACGGCGAGGCGCTGCTGCTGGCCGGCCGAAAGGAAGTGCGGAGGGCTTCGACGCTCTTCGGAAAGACCCACGACCGCGAGCGCCTCATCGACACGCCGACCGATCTCGGGGCGACCGAGGCCAAGGTTCTCGGGACCGAAGGCCACGTCCTCCTCGACTACGGTAGAGACGACCTGATCCAATGGTGACTGGAAGACC
Source organism: Rectinemataceae bacterium (assembly GCA_049317365.1). Taxonomy (GTDB): domain Bacteria; phylum Spirochaetota; class Spirochaetia; order Treponematales; family Rectinemataceae; genus CAIJMU01. Next base: position 6,121 of record JBMOIK010000069.1, read on the forward strand.
AGGGCGAGCGACGAGCGGATGTTTCGCCAATTGTCTGGATTGGCGGCATCGAGACCCGCGACCCGGACGCTGCCTGAATCCGGGACGCGGAGCCCTGTCATCAGGCGCAGGAGGCTCGACTTGCCCGAACCATTCCGGCCAACTATCGCAAGGTATTCCCCCTCCCCGATGTCAAGGCTGAGGCGATCGACCGCGGGACGACTGGAGCCGGGCCAGGAAAAGGAGGCTTCACGGAACTCGATGAGGCTCATTCACGCTCCGCGTACCGGCGGCGATGGCCGTCCAGTCGCGGAGCCAATATACAGAAGGAGGGCCCCAGAGGCTACCGCCTTCCCGATCTATCCCTTCAGCACACAGCCGACTGACGCTGGGCGCGCATGAGGCGGGCATACTCGACGGCGATCCTCGCGGCGAGGGCCGCGTTGTTCAGGACTAGGGCAATATTGGACTCGAGGCTCTCGCCTGAAGTGAGTTCCTTGATCTTGGCCAAAAGGAAGGGTGTCACCTCCTTGCCCTTGACCCGCGCCGTCTGGGCAGCCTTGAGTGCGTCACCGATGGCAGCCTCGATGATGTCGGGGTTCATGGACATGGAAGCGGGAACGGGATTGGCAACAACGAGCCCGGAGGGGAAGCCAAGTCCCCAGGTGGCGATCATGCGCCGCGCGATGCCCTCAGGCTCATCCTCGCGCTCCTCGAGCTTCAGGCCCGAGCGCGCGGAATAGAAGGCCGGCAGTTCGTCGGTACCGTAGCCGATGACGGGCACTCCCCGTGTCTCGAGGAACTCGAGGGTCTTCTCGAGGTCAAGGATGGCCTTGGCGCCTGCGCAGACGACCGCGACCTGGGTGTGGGCCAGTTCCTCGAGGTCGGCCGAGACATCCCAGCTCGTCTCGGCGCCACGGTGGACGCCTCCAATGCCGCCAGTAGCGAAGACGCGGATGCCCGCCTTTGCAGCGATGATCATCGTGGCAGCTACGGTGGTTGCCCCGTCGAGACCGAAGGCGACGAGCCGTGGGAGGTCACGGCGGCTCGCCTTGATCACAGCCAGGCCGGCCTTGCCGAGGCGCTCGATCTCGGAACGCTCGAGACCGGCCTTGAGGACACCCTCGATGACAGCTATCGTGGCCGGAACCGCTCCGTTCGCGCGGACAGCCTCCTCGACGAGGAGCGCTGTCTCGACATTCTTCGGCCAGGGCATCCCATGCGATATGATCGTCGATTCGAGGGCGACCACGGGCTTGCCAGATGCAAGGGCTTCGGCGACCTCTCGTCCAGTCTCAAGATAGGATTTCAAGCTGAGCTCCTTGTGCGGCTCTCCGGAGACTCTCCGGGTCCAGAGCCGGATTGACCGTGGTATCGGCCGACGCTGCCAGGGCGGCTGCGGTGACAGCCAGCTTCGCTCGCTCCGCCACGGGGACTCCCATAAGGCTCGACCAGGCGAGGGCTGCAATGGCAGCGTCTCCGGCTCCCGAGACATTGACAATGGGGAATTCCGGAGCTCGAACTATAGCACGAAATCGCCCATCTCGTTCCAGCTGCCCTTCCACGAAGAGTCCTTCGTCCCCCAGGGAGATATAGCAGGCGCCATTCTCGCTGGAGCTTGCAGCCCGCCAGGAATCCGCGAGAGCCGAAAGTCCTTTGCGCCCTGGCACCGAAGCGGGATCCCCCCTGAATCCCGCAAGCAGCGCAGCTTCGGCGCGGTTCGGCTTGATGAGGTCGAAGCAGGAAAGGACGGATCCTGCCCTACCGGCCTTGGCAACCGATACGGGGTCATAGGCCAGGAGTGGACGCTTCCTTCCCTGCAGCGCCAGTACGCCGCCACGCCCATAGCGCCGGGCGAGGGCCTCGATGGAGGGCGCAGGCAGGTTGGCATCCAGCACCACAAGGTCTGCCCTGTCGAGGGCCCCAAACCGCTGCTCGATCAACTCTGGCGTCAGGCTGTCGATCGCATCCATGTCAGAGACCGCCGCCACGAGACGCCCCTCTGGATCCAGGAGACAGAGGTAGGTAGGGCAGCGTCCGGACTCGAGCCGGAACGATAGGGAAAGATCGATGCCGAGGGCCCGGGTTGCCTCGGCGAGCCTGAGTGCGCGTGCATCTCCCGCTATGACCGTCAGGAGGGAGACCTCGAGCCCGAGACGCTTCAGGTTCTCTGCGATGTTCCGTCCAACCCCCCCCGAACTTTCCACCACCCGCCCCGGATGTGAGTCGGCAGTTAAAGTTAGGCCGACTTCGGCCGAGAGGCCGACTTCGGCCGCCCTCCCCTGTATGTCGAGGTTCATTCCCCCGACGACGACCGCCATCCATCCAATCTCCTCGGACATTGCCCGCTCCTTGAATTGAAGTCCTGCTTGGGCTAGAATATCGCCATTCCGACCTGTTTGACTGATGTGGAGACCCTCGAACGTGGATGAGATATTCGACCGCTTCGGACGCCTGATCAAGTCATGGGCCACACAGGGCATTGGTGCCGCCCAGGGCATCGGTGCCGACCAGGGCGCGGGAAAGGTCCACAGGAGCGGTGACGCGGATTTCGACTCGGCCATGAGCGAGCTCGACGACTTCCTTGCCGTTGGCAAAAACGAGGACAGCGAAGCTCGGGCTGCCAGGGAAGCGAGGGAGCGGGCCCGCGCAGAAGCAGCGGCCAAGGCCGCAGCCAAGGCTGAGGCTGCCACAGCCCCTGACCCTCGCCTGGTCGCAGCCTATCAGACCATGGGCCTTGCCTTCGGGCGACCCTTCGACGAGGTAAAAGCGAAGTATAAGAAACTGTTGATGCAGCATCATCCAGACCGCCACGCCGGCGATCCTGCAAGCATGAAACGAGCCACCGAGACTTCAGCGCGGATCAATTCCGCCTTTCAGCTCATCGAAACCTGGACGAGCACTGGGAAGTTGCCCAATTGAACCGTCGACCAAGGCCTGCCCGTGGTACGGACGCGAAACCGGTCGATCGCTGGGGTCTTTTCCCTCAAGGCGATTCTTGGGACGGCCGACATTCGATGATGAATCCTGAGAGAGGGGAACCAGAGGAATGAACAGCAAGCCGCTCGCCGCATATCGTGAAATCCGGGTCAAGACCGCAAGTCCGGGGCAGCTCGTCGTGATGCTCTACGACGAGGCAGTCAAGCAATGCGACCGGGCCCTCGAATTCCTGGAGCATGACCTCAAAAAACATCCCGAGTATATCGAGAAGGTGAACACCGCCCTCTCCAAGACGCAGGACATCGTGACCGAGCTCATGGCAAGTCTTGATTTCGATGCCGGCGGGGAGATCGCCCAGAACCTCTTCGCACTCTACGTCTGGTTCAACAAGGAAATCATGGAAGCCAACCTGGTCAAGGACAGGAAGCGCATCCGCACCGTCCGCAACCAGCTTGACGGCCTGAGAAATGCCTGGACCGAGGCCGCCAGCCGCGTCCAGACAGGCAGCCAGAACAGTGTCGGCGTCAACATCGCCGGCTGAGGGAGCAGGGAAAATGGCCGCGCGCCACGATGGTGAATTTGAGAAGCGGGTGGCTCTTCTCCACCGCCTCCGCGAACTCCTCCTCGATCAGCGCCACAAATTCGAGCGATACCTTGAGGTCCTTGACCACGAAAAGGGCGATATCGAGTCCGACGACGTCGACCGCCTCGTCGCCCATGTCGAAATCGAGGAAGGCATCGTCTCCGAGATCTATACCTTCCAGAAGGCCATCGATCCCCTCGAGGAACTCTACCGCGCTGCCCTGCCAATGGGCGATCCCGCCGGCCGTGAGGTGGGTAGCCTCCGTTCCTCCCTCCAGGATCTCCGCAAGGAAGTCCTTCGCCGCAACGAGGAGAACCGCAGCCTTCTCCGAACCCGCATGGAGGATGTGCGCCTCCAGATACTGACCAACCGGAAGGCCCTCGGCGCGCGTCGGGTCTACAGCAATGAAGAGCGGGGAACAATCCTCGATCTCGGCGCCTGAGACAGCCCAGTTTAAGATTGCACCGCCCGCGAGGGCGGTTTTTTTCTTCCAAAGACAGTGGAGCCAAATCCTTCGGACTGAGCCCTGGGCTTAAACGGCGGGCAAGCTTCTGACATTTCGGGAGTCTATTCCCTTACTGTCGTATGCTTCGTGATCTTTCCCGAAACCTCGTGCCACCATCCGTGACCGCAGCTGGGATGGCAGGAAAGAACTCTTTGTCCTGGATGAACTCCACAAGAAGCCAGAATGGAAGCAGTACCTGAAGGGCCCCGAGGAAAACTCTACTCATTGCCCGCATCGTGCCGCCGAGATCCGGGAAAATTGTTCCCCGGCCCGGCACGGCGGCAAAACCACGGACCTGACCCGCAGCAATCCCCCTTATGCAATTTCCTTTTTATTTTCATATATTATATACCCTTATACTATATTATTACTTTTATCTTCTGCATTCGCTATCCTTGGCACAGATCGTGCTTCATACATGGCATAGGGTCGTTGACCCCGGCGCAGCAGCGCCAGACCAGCATCCGGAATGTCGATGCGCGAACAGCGATCGACAAGGAGACAACATGAATCGCATAGCAGTAGTCGCCATGATCGCGTTGATCAGCGCCGCCTCGGTGGTCGCCCAGCCCATGATGCAGAGCCCGCAAGGAAACCCGGGCACCCAGACCATCACCAAGGTGGACGGGACCCTCGCCTTCGTCAACGGCATGATCGCGGTCAAGAGCAAGGACAAGACCTACTACGTCGGAGGGCTCCAGCAGCTCTTCGGCTTTGCCGATGGGCTGAAAGAGGGAGCGACGGTCACGGTTGAAGGCTACGCCACAAGCGTCTCCCTGGCACCCGAGTACGCCTTCATGCATGTTACCAAGCTGACCTTCAACAAGAAAGAGTATGACCTGAGCCAGGCTCGCGGAATGGGCATGGGTCAGGGCCGCGGCCATGGGATGATGGATGACAAGGGCCAGGGTCGGGGCATGAGGGGCGGGCAGGGCCCGGGTCCCTGCAGCAATGGCGGGAACTTCAGCCCCATGGGCAATCGCGGCTAGGAAGCAATCCTGACCGCTTCGCGGATGGCGCGGGAAGCTCACCCTTCCCGCGCCTTTTTGATATAGTCGGGACAAGGGGGATGCAGTGGACAAGCGAGACAGGCCCACAGGCACGGAATCGTGGCTGAGGCTCGGCTTCGGACTCATTGCCCTCCTTTTCCTGGTCCTTGTGGCAGCCGCCCTTGTGCTCCTCAGCCGGGCCAACCAGGACTATGGCCAACTGACCATCGACCGGCAGGCTGCCCAGGCCGCCGCCGCCATCGAACCCTGGCTCGTCGCCCCCCAGCCGGAGCTTCGCCTTCCATTCAGGGCCACCTCCCCCGAAGAACTCAAGACTGGCCTTCCGGAGGTCATGGAAAACGTCCTCGGACTCGGTGTCTTCACCGGGAGGGACGGGTATGTCATAGCCTGGGGTGAGGAGCTGCCCGACCCCGGTGAGCTCCTGGGAAGCAAGGAGGGCCAGAGCGTCCAGCCCTTCGGGGACCTCGTGGTCCGGAGGTCCGGGGGCATCGTATATTATTTGAAAATGGGACCCGGGATGCTCCGTGCACGGCAGGGCATGCAGGCTGGTGGAAGCCGCGCTGGCATGGGCATGGGGCGGATGCTCAACCAGATGCCAGGGCGGGAAATCATTGTATTGAAATACGATGGTTCGAAGCTCCTGTCAGGGATGTACCTCAGGCAGACCCTCATATTCGGGCTCGGCGGCGCTGCCCTCCTCCTCTTCGGAGGCCTGGTCTGGCTCTTCCTCCGCATCCAGAGGCTCCAGTCCGAGATTGACTCGCAGCGCGCCCTGGCACGCCTCGGCACGGCTGCCCGTACCCTCGCCCATGAGATCAGGAACCCCCTCTCGATCATCATCATGCAGAAGTCCCTCCTTGAGCGGCAGCTCGGCGAAGAGCACTTCCCGGCCCTCGTGTCGATCGGGGAGGAGGCAAAGCGCATCGAATTCCAGATCCGCGAGGTACGCAGGGTCCTCGGGCAGGAAGGCCCTTCCGCCAGCGCCACCCCCATCGCCGGGTCTGGGGGTACAGGAACGCACAGGGCGGACTTCGAGCCTGCCTTCCGGGGAAGCCCGGCACCCTGGCTTTCGGCCCTCGTGGACAGCATGCCCGCCTGGAAGGGCCGGGTGATCCCGATCCAGGCGGCCCAGGCCTCCGGGTCAGGCGAAACCACCAGGGCAGCCCTTTCGGGGGAATCGCTCCGCTCCATCCTGGTCAACCTCGTGGACAATGCCCTCGATGCCTACGCCCTCCGCGGAGCCGTCGACGGGACAGTCGAGTTGCGATGGTCGACGCCCCGCGGACGCTTCCAGATCGAGGTGAGGGACCAGGCCGGCGGCATCGCCAGGGAACTCAGGCGCCGCGTCTTCGATCCCTTTTTCACGACCAAGAAGCATGGCTCGGGAGTAGGACTCAGCCTGGTCCGGGAACTGGCGGAGGCCGCGGGGGGAAGGGTCTCCTATCGCTTCAGGAAGCCTGCGGGATCGTCCTTCATCGTCACCCTGCCGCTCGAGGGCAGCAGGGAAGGGAAAGCAATGCCATGAAGACCTCTGAAGGCGAAGGCCTCCGCATCCTCCTGGTCGACGACGAGGAGAAGATCCGGGAACTCCTTTCCAAGTACCTGCAACTGGACGGACACCGCGTCGAGACTGCTGCCTCAGCTGAGGCTGCCCGCAACATCCTCGAGGCCCGTGAGTTCGATGTCGTCGTCACCGACCTCAGGATGGAGGGGGCCGGGGGCCTTGGGCTCCTAGCCTGGCTCCAGGAGGCAGGCCCCTCCGTACCCGCCCTCGTCATCTCGGCCTACAGCGACATCGCGGACGCGGTGGAAGCCATGCGCCGGGGCGCCTTCGACTATCTCGTGAAACCCTTCGAGCCAGGCGAGCTCTCGCTCAGGATCGCGAAGGCCGTCCGCAGCTTCAGGCTCGAGCGGAGCCTCCGCATCAGGACCAGGCTCGAGGCCCAGCAGGGGAGCCCCGGAAGCGCAGCCGAGTCCAGCGGCTCCGAACCCGGGGAGGGGGGCGAGGACCTCGGCTGGCGTCCCCGTTCGAAGGGGCTCCTTGAGTCAGCCAACGCGGGCATGCGGAATGTCCTCGCAATTGCCCGCAAGGCTGCCCCGAGCACCGCCAGCATACTGATCGGCGGGGAAAGCGGCACGGGCAAGGAAGTCCTCGCCGCCTGGATCCACGGCCTTTCCGACCGATCGGACAGGCCCTTCGTGCCGGTCAACCTCGGCGGCATCCCCGAGGGCTTCCTCGAGACCGAGCTCTTCGGCCATGAGAAGGGCGCCTTCACGGGGGCGGAGCGGCGGAAGACGGGTATGTTCGAACTGGCCAACGGCGGCACCCTCTTCCTCGACGAGATCGGAGACATGCCCCTCCACCTCCAGGTCAAGCTCCTCCGCGTCCTTCAGGACCGGCGCATCCAGCGCCTGGGCGCGACCCAGGGGCTGCCCATCGACATCCGCATCATCGCCGCGAGCCACCGAAACCTTTCACAATTAGTACGTGAAGGGAAATTCCGCGAGGACCTCCTGTACCGCCTCAACGTGATACCCCTCCAGATCCCGAGCCTCCGGGAACGCCCCGAGGACATCCCCTCCCTCGCGGCCTTCATCATGGAGAAGCACCTCCGGCCCGGCAGGGCGGCAGGCATCAGCGCCGACGCGCTCGAAGCCCTTCGCAATTATGCCTTTCCCGGCAACATCAGGGAACTCGAGAACATGCTCGAACGCGCCCTTATCCTCTGCGACGGGCCAGTGCTCCGCGAACGGGATTTCGGCCTGGGCGAACGCTCCGGCTCGGACCACCCCCAGGGCCTGACGGCCACCCCGGCCGGAGGCAGCGAAGTGAACTCGCCGGGTACCGCACAGGAGGCCGCTGGCCCAGGCAGAGCCGGCACCGAAGTGCGGCCCGCCCCCCTTCCGGGATCCACCCTCGCGGACATCGAGCGCTGGGCCATACTCAGGGAATTCACCCTGCAGGGTGGCCGGCGCCA